>JACDOC010000010.1 GCA_017656295.1 Bacillus sp. (in: firmicutes)
TTGACACCCTGTATCATACCAAGGGGACTTTTTTTGTTTCAAATCTCATTTTTCCTCATTACAGGAATGCTCCCTTTTGATTATTGTTATGAGAAATGATTTTTAAACCGTGCAAAGGTGATCCAACTTACTAGAACGATAATACCGCTTATCAAAGTGCTTCCGAGAAAAGGCTGCATTAAATGACCCAATGGGTAACAAGCCTGTAATAAGATCCAACAACCGCCTCCATTCTGCTAAGCTTATTATCTTTTAATATTCAACTGGTGGAGGCACTTCGATTCTTATTTAAATAGAATTGTTCCAATATTTTGATTCAGCAGTGACAGAGTACTTCGTTAATTCCGTGTGGATAATGATCCATACAGGAATGACCACAGCAGTAATAAGGGCTAAAATGGCAAAGGTAATTTGACTTTTTATGGCGATACCTTCTACGCCTTCATATTCATAGGTTTCTCGGAAGGTCGTCATATAAGGATGTTGATTAGCTTCTTCATTTGATAAAAATCGATTTTCGATAAGGTCGTAAGCTAAATAAGAATGACGGGTTAACTTTTTTAAGAATTGATCTCGTTCAATGATATATTCCACCGACAAAAAGACGATATCATCGACTGTTTCCATGTGTAAGATATTCGCAGAATTTTTTTCGTAGTTTGACACGGTTTTTGACAAATGCGTAGAGACAATTTCATCATAATATTCTTCGGACTTGGTAATAAAAGGTATCAACAACACAAATACCATGACGGAGTAGCTGATTAATTTTTTAAACATCGTGCCCCTCCTAGTTTTGAGATTATTTATACTTATTTTATTTTCCATTTGTACAAAAAGAACTGTCATCTTCTACAGTGCGTACTTCTCTTTCCAAAAGTTTTTTATGAGCATCCTCATTTACGATGAATCAAGAACCTCGTATAATTATTTCGGTTATCAAAATATTGAAAGGATGTTCGTCATGCCGAAACGGCTTTGGTATTTAATTATTGGAATGGTCGTTAACGTTACGGGCGCTTCATTTTTATGGCCATTAAATACAATTTATTTGCATGATTATTTAGGAAAATCGCTATCTGTCGCTGGTATGGTGTTAATGCTTAATTCGGCAGCGAGCGTTATTGGAAATTTAGTTGGAGGACATCTGTTTGATCGCTTAGGTGGTTACCGTGCTATATTGATTGGCATTATGATTACATTATCGGCACTCATCGGATTAACACATTGGCACGGTTGGCCGCACTATCTGTTTTTTCTTTTATTCATAGGATTAGGATCAGGTATTGTGTTTCCAGCGATGTATGCGATGGCTGGAACAACGTGGAAAGAAGGTGGCCGAAAAGCGTTTAACGCCATGTATGTTGCACAAAATATTGGCGTGGCTCTCGGCTCGGGGTTAGGTGGATTCATCGCTTCGATTTCGATTGACTATATTTTTATGGCAAACTTAAGTTTATATGTCGTGTTTTTGTTAGTAGCTGTTTTTTGTTATCGGGAAATAGGGAAAGCAGTGCAGTCTTCAACGAATGTCGTCAATGAAGCGAAGCCGATACGGAATCTTTCTCATATGTACGCGCTTCTCATTTTATGTGCCGGTTATTTACTATGTTGGGTCGGGTACGTTCAATGGCAAACGACGATCGCTACGTATACCCAACAGTTGCACATTTCGCTTCAAGAGTATAGCTTATTGTGGACCATTAACGGTGTGTTAATTGTCACACTGCAACCATTGTTATCGTATGTTTTAAAAAAATTAAGCCCATCGTTAAAAATGCAAATTATTGTAGGGATTTTCATTTTTATCGGCTCGTTTGTCATCACAGCTTATGCGAAAGAGTTTGCGATGTTTGCTTTAGCGATGGTCATCATTACGTTAGGAGAAATTTTAATTTGGCCAGCAGTACCTACCGTAGCAAACGGATTAGCTCCAGAAGGCCGAGAAGGATTTTATCAAGGTATTGTGAATAGTGCGGCTACAGGAGGGCGAATGCTCGGGCCGTTGTATGGAGGATTGATGGTAGACTTATTCGGCATGGCGGTTCTTTTTATTACCTTAATTGCCTTATGTATTTTCTCTATTGTTTTTACGTTGGTGTACGATCACCCGTTAAAACGAAGCCTACCTTCTCCTAGGAAAAAAAGTGTGATTTCTTCGTAAAGTTATAAGTATCCCTAATTAATGTGGGTTAAAGGATTGATTCATAATTAATACAAAGACAGCTAACTCTTCATTGTAGGGGAGCTTATTAAATTAAAAAAATCCCGTCCTTCATATTTTTAGAAGGAAGGATTTTTTTATAGAAAAAAACTTTTTAACAATCATCCTGTAATTGTTCTACAAGAATTTTGTCGAAAATAGGTGGATATTTAGGTAGATAAATAAAGAACAAATGTTATTATAGACTAGAAGGGATTAAGATTGGGTGTCTGTCACCTATAGAAAAATATGTTTCCAAGGGAATAAAGGATTTGAATTTTCTTGCTAAAAAAACAAGGGAGTTATAAGAATAACCTAAAATATCTGTTCAAAAAAAGGGGCGCCTCCTCTATTACTACAAAAAATTTCTTGACAGAATCCCAAATCGTATGGATAAATATAACTAGGACTTTTTGCTTAGTCGAAAAATCATACGTTTAAAAAAGGTTCTATAGTTTATCGATATGAGAAAGTGAAACATCCACGATAAAGGCAAACTCATCGAAAGATGGGGACGCAAAGCTACGGGCCTAAGGAGAAATAACATACTCTATGGTCGCCGGGTTGCCGAAAAGGATTGGTATTTCAGACATGTTTTTTACTTGTGTATTAGAACCTTTCTTTCAACATGTCCACCAATCTTTTTTGGTGGACTTTTTTTATTTTGTAAAAAAATAACATTTTGGAGGGATTATGATGACTGTTGAACTAAAAAAACAATTATTGGAAGAACATATTCGTGCGATTTTAGAATTGATTGGTGAAGATCCTAACCGGGAAGGGCTTCTAGACACACCTAAACGTGTAGCCAAAATGTATGAAGAAGTATTTTCAGGGGTTGGAATAAATCCCGAAACAGCTTTAACAACTACATTTGAAGAAAATTATGATGGTCTCGTTATCGTTAAGGATATTAATTATTACACATTCTGTGAACATCATTTGATTCCATTCTTTGGGAAAGCCCATATCGGCTATATTCCAAATAGACGAGTAGTTGGTTTAAGTAAGTTTGCACGTTTAGTAGAACTTGTCTCAAAAAGACCACAAGTACAAGAACGAATGACTCAACAAATTGCCGATGCTATCATGAATGTTCTTAAACCACAAGGCGTTATTGTTAGCGTGGAAGGTCAACACCTGTGTATGTGTGCAAGAGGAGTGAAAAAACCTGGTAGCTCCACAGTTACAACGGTAAAAAAAGGTATTTTTAACGAAAATGTTTCATTAGCAGAAGAATTTGAACGTGCTCTTTTAAGAGATTAAAAGGAGGGATTTCTATGTTGTACCTCTCTCGTAAAATGCGTTTTTCAGCTGCACATTTTTATCGTATCGATTCGTGGAGTGAGGAAAAAAACAAAAAAGTATTTGGCCCATGTAGTCACCCAAATGGGCATGGGCATGATTATACGTTAGAAGTCATGGTTAAAGGACAAGTAGACCATAAATCCGGAATCGTTGTAAATGTTACCGATATCGATAAGCTGGTTAAGTCTTTTGTCCAAAAGGAATTAGACGGGAAGTTTTTAAATATAGAAAATCCTTATTTTAAAGAAAAGATCCCTACAACTGAAAATATTGTAACGTATATTTGGGAATCGTTGGATGGGCGATTCGATAACTGTCAACTACATAAAATCCGTTTGCACGAAAATGATTTCTTGTATTCGGAGAAAGGGGAAAATTCGATGGTTCGATTAACTAGAAAATACCACTTTAGTACGGCACACCGTTTACATAGTGAACAACTAACGGATGAAGAAAATCTTGCTTTATTTGGAAAGTGCAACAATCCTTATGGCCATGGTCATAACTATTACTTAGAAGTAACAGTGAGCGGAAATCCTGACCCTATTACAGGAATGGTCGCAAATATTGCTGATATCGATCAAATTGTTGACCAAGAAGTGATACAAAAATTTGATCATAAACATTTAAATCTGGATACAGAGGAATTTAAATATTTAAACCCAACATCTGAAAATGTGGCGATTGTCATTTGGGATCTGTTATCCAAAAAACTCCCGAACCTCTACAAAATCGGATTATATGAGACAGAAAAGAATTACTTTGAATATTATGGGCCGGAAAAGGAGTAGAAGTATGGAAAAGCATTTGCCATTAGTAGGAAAAACGATAGCTATTACAGGTTCAAGTAAAGGAATTGGAAGAGCTACAGCATTATTACTTCAAAGCCTAGGAGCAAACCTAGTATTAGGAAGCCGTAGCAACAAAGAGCATCTGTCAGAAAATGTATTATCCTTACCTTTAGATGTAACGAATGAACAATCCGTAAAAAACTTTTATGAACGAGCGGTTCAACAGTTTGGCACGGTGGATGTATTAATTAATAGTGCAGGTGTCGGAACGTTTGAGTCAATTATTGATTCTTCTACAGATGACTTTGACCAAATGCTTTCCGTGAATTTGAAAGGAACTTATTTAACTTGTAAATATTTCGGAAAACATATGGCTGAGCAAGAGAAAGGGCAAATCATTAATGTTATCTCCATCGCTGGAACCATTGCGTTACCGGGATGTGGAGGTTATTCGGCGTCAAAATTTGGAGTATTGGGTTTAACGAAAGTGTTACAGGCAGAACTTCGTAAAAAAGGTGTTCAGGTAACAGCTATTCTACCCGGTGCAGTAAATAGCAGTTTTTGGGACCATATTGAGCCTAAACCGGACCTGTCCAATATGATCCCAACAGATACGGTTGCCAAACACTTACTTTATTTAATTACTCAACCACCAGGGGCATTTGTTGATGAAATTACCATCATGCCACCTCTAGGAATCTTATAGGGGGTTCTTTCGTTGAGGAGGCTATTCAATAAGATTTTCAAAGAAGAAACTAAACTTTTAGCCCCATCTCTTCCTTCCAACTTATCTTATTCAGATTTTAACTTTATGACAAAAAGAGGTTTTCTTGGGAAGAAACTAAGTCAATATCTCGGTTTACATAAAGAGGAAGCAGATTCATTATTTTATCTTTCGTTCTCAAAACGGTCGTTTACCAATCCAGAGAAAGAAAAAAGAAATGAATTGATTCTCTATTTGAGTGAACGAATGTTAAAGTGGAGTGAACAAAAACTAGATGTACCTTACCAAATTAAACGTTTAGATGTTCGACCTGATATACAGAATGCTATGTTAAAGGCCTATGATATATACAAAAATGACCTATTTTCTATACCTCATCTAGCTGAAAAACAACGATTGACTGGTTCATTTAATGATGAGAAATGGGAAGTATATCGGGATGTGATATTCGCTGCAACACAAGAGAAGTTTTTGCTTATTACAAAAGAAGAGGTGAACAAACATAAGGAAGGGATTGTGTTATGTGAAGGAACGATAAAAGAGCGTTCCGATATACCAATATGCCGTAATCTAGCCAAAGAGAGGCTGGAAGCAGAAGGGTTTAGCCATTCAACAATCATGAGTTGGTTATTAGTATTATCTGAAGCCATTACGAATACCATCAAGCATGCAGAAGAAGGAAAAATGACAATCATTAAAGATGAAAAGAACCATGAAATACGATTTATTATCGAGGACAAAGGACCTGGATTTGACTTGAAAGATTTACCTAAAAAGACTCTTTTGGCTGGATATTCAACCAAAAAATCTTTAGGCCAAGGCTTTACCCTTATGATGAAAATGGCGAAACGCGTGTTATTGTTTACTTCTTCAAAAGGTTCCATCATTATTTTGCTTTTTGATATTCGTAAGGAACATAAGGACAAATTGAACAATGGCTGAGAATTAAGCCTACCGTAAATTACATAAAGAGGTAGATTTTTAAACATCCTGAGATAAAACAAGAATGGGGATGAAAAAATGAAAACACTATTACAAGATTCTATTTCCAAAACGATTAGTAGAACACTAAAAACAGCCCACCTTATCGATGTTTTTTGGGAAAGATGGCTGGCTCATGGGCTTGATAAAGAGGATTTAGAGAAAGTTCGCGATGATATCAAATCCCTTGAGGGCTGGTTTCAATCTTGGGAAAGGTTAGCTGAAGAGAAACATAATAGAGCAAAAAAATTTGAAATCGAGGGACAATATAAGGAAGCGGAATATATGTACCGACAAACAGCCCTATATTATAACCTCAATTATTGGATCGATCCAACGTATTCAGAGAAAAAACAATATTGGTATAACAAGTGTTTACAGTTTTTCTTAAAAGCTGACTCTTTATCAGAAGTAAAAACAATATATAAAACCATTTCGATTGATGATTTTTCTGCTTCAGGAAGAATACGGATTCCTTCTGACGCAAAAGGGTGCATTGTGATTATTAACCCGATCGATTCATCAAAAGAAGAGTTATTCAAGTATGAAAAGGATTTCATTGAAGCGGGATTTGCAACAGTAAGTTTTGACGGACCTGGTCAAGGGGAGACGTTTATTTTAAACGGAGTAGTTGGAACACGAATAAGATGGGAAAAGTTCGTCAATCAGTTAATTAATGAAACTAGTGAAACCTTTTCAGAACTACCAATCTATTTATTTGGGACTAGTCTTGGTGCATCTTGGGTTTTATATGGAAATTCTCATCCAAAAGTAGCAAAGGCAGTTGCAGTAAGCCCTGCAGTAGAACTAGAAAAAATGAATCTACCAACCTATTTTATGGAACGTATTAAATGCTCATGTATTATAGAAGAAGGAGAAACACCAATTCCATTATTTAATAAGATAAAATATCGCTCTCCTGTTCTCGTTTTTCATGGAAAGAAAGATATGATGGTTCCAAATAATGAAATGTATCATTTATTTCGAAAATTACCGGTAGAAAAACAACTGATTGAATTCCAATATGAGGGTCATGTTTGTAATAACAGGCTTGATGAGATTAGAAAAATATCATTAATGTGGTTTTCTGGAAAATATGATTTTGAGAGAGGCTTATTGTTATGAAAATTAAAAATATAACATTACGCAGACAATTCCTAATAAGAATAGTTTCTGTGTTATTAATCATTGCTTTATTTTCTGGAGCGATTCAACTTTATTTTATGAAAGAACAAATTGTAAAACAGACAAATCAACAAGCTGAAGCTATAGCAAAAAATGTATTAAGAGGATTGGAACAAACAGATTTAGCTACACAAACTATTGAACATCAAATAGATTTAAAATTAATTTCATATGCAAAACATATTGCTACCTTATTACAAGGGAGATCAGTTAATCAAATTACTCAAGAAGAGTTATTAAAAATTCGTGATGATTTAGGTTTAGCTGGGATTACTATATTCCAAGAAACTAAATCAAAAGATGATATTGTAGGGGTAGTTGCAACAGAGCAACAAGAAATTGGCTTTAGTTTTAAGAAGTTTGGCTATTACGAAGTTGCAAAAGTCCTAATAAGTGGAGAAAAACCTTTCATGCCAAGTGCAAACTTTTCGGATAAAAACATAATAGTACTGCCCATTTCCCAGTCTGGTTCGAATACAGATGAACCTGCATTTTTTAAATATGCTTACTATCACCCCCCTTATACAGATTACTTTATTAATCCTTATATAGAAGCAAATGAAGTTTATAACTACACAGAGATCGTAGGACCAAAAGAAACAATAAATAAATTAGTTAAAGAAAACGATATTGTATTAGAAATTGCAGTTTTAAATCCTAAAGTCTTCGCTAATCCATCACTTGAAAAACAGTTATACCCTCCATTAAAAAAAATCGAAGCTGGAAGTTTTGATTTAGAATCTAGTAAAGATAGAGAGATTTTAACGAAACCTACTATTAAAAAAGAATCTTATGTTGAAAAGATTAATGGTAAAAAAGTATATAAAATGTTTCTTCCGCTCGATCAAAATAGGGTTATTTATCTGTCACTCGACTATGGAAAAATGAGTGCCCCGCTTTATCGTCATTCGATTATTTTAATTGTTTCAGGCTTACTTTCATTGGTCATCCTATTCTTATTGACTGCTCGTTTTTTTAATCGAATCTATGAAAATATACAAAAGATTAAAAGGCAGATTAAATTGCTAGAAGAAGGTGATTTAACGGCCAAAAGTGAGGTAAATGACGGGAGCGAGTTAGAACAATTATCTAAAAGCACCAACCGTATGGTAGATCAATTAAATAAACTTGTAAAGGATACACAAGACCAAGCAACTAAAACTCAACGACTATCCGTATTACTAGAAGCGGAAGCTTCCGAATCAGTGGAAAAAATGTATGAGTTATCAACGGAAGCTACGATGAAATCAAGGGAACAATTGTACGAAATCACAGAGCTTTTGGATGACATGGGAAATATTTTAAAACCATATAAGCAAAATGAAAATATAGGAAATATCATCGAAAAAATAGAATTGTTGAAACAAATTGTGAATGATCGTACAGCAGCAACCACAGACATGACCATCACTTTATCAGATTTACTTCAATCATTACATGGACAATCAAAAGAATTATCTGATATATCCAATACACTACTTGATTATATGGCCAAATTTAAACTTTCATGAGAGGGAGAGCATATGTCGTTAACAGTTGAAAAAGAAGTTCAAGAAAACACCTTAATCCTTCAAATTAAAGGAGTTTTAGATATTTCAACTGCACATGTCATTGAACCTTATTTAGAAGGGATTGATCGTATCGAAACTGTCATCTTAGATTTTTCGGATCTAGAATTGATCGATTCAACAGGCATTGGTGCGATTATAAATGCAATTTATTTATCTAAAGAAAAAAATTTTCAACTTAAACTTCAAGGAATGAACGAAATAACTCATCATGTCTTTGAAACAGTCGGTTTGTATCAGGTTTTAGATACTTTAAAAGGAGAGTTTGGTTGATGTATAAAGATTATCTCACTTTTATTAAAGGAGAAACAACCTCAGACAATCAAAAGATCGCGGATAAAACTTTAGAGCGGGAGATTAACTTAGCTAGAAAGATACAAACTCAGCTGTTAAATGGAAAAATTCCTACATTTGAAGGTGGGGAACTAGCCGGTTCCTCTCTTCCTGCCAGATTAATTGGAGGCGATTATTACGATTTTTATCCTTTAGTGAATGGGAAGATACGAATGGTAGTAGGGGATGTAATGGGAAAAGGAATTCCTGCAGCCATGCTTATGATCTTAACTCGAGGTGCTTTCAGAAGTGCAGCTGAAAGTACCAATTGTCCAGCTGAAACCCTTACATCTATGAACCAAGCATTATACGAAGATTTAAGAACATTAAAATCGTTTGTGACATTGTTTTGCGCAGATTACGATCCTAAAACTGGTATTTTTACGTATGCGAATGCAGGACATCTTCTTCCTCTTTATATGAACGGAAAAGATAAATCTATAGAAGAACTTCCAAAGGTAAGTGGAGTAATGTTAGGCGGAATTCCTAATCAAGTGTATAATGAGATTTCTATACAATTAAATGAACAAGATATCGTATTCTTTTATACAGATGGGATTGTGGAAGCACAAAATAAAAATGGGGAACAATATAAATTAGAACGGCTTATACAAACGTTATTAGAAAATCATGGAAATAGTGTGAATGAAATTGAAAAAAGTGTGATGGACTCGGTCCGTCAATTTACGCAAGGTGTCCCTCAAAAAGATGATATCACAATGGTCCTTTTAAAAGTGAGTAAACAAAAATCGGATATTAACATCAAAGATTCCCTTTTAATGAATTAAAGGGGGAGGGGTATCATGCAAAGTGTTGTTTCGAAAGGAAAAGATATTGAGGAAGCTATTGAATTGGGGTTAGAGTTATTAGAAACAAAAAAAGAAAATGTGAACATTGAAATCATTCAATTTCCGACAAAAGGTTTTCTAGGTATCGGTTCGAAACCAGCAATTGTAAAGCTTACGAAGTTAGAATCGGTTGATTCACTACAACAACCTAATAAAAAAGATTTTGAAAACCCTATTGGATTAATGGAACAAATGGTCTCTGAAATGAATGTTGATAAAATTGCCGAACAATCTGAATCGAATTTATTAGAGCAGGACAATCACATGGATACACTGGTATCGGACGTTCTTGTTGGTAAAGCATGGGTAAAAAATGGTATTTTATATTGTAAAGCATCTCCAACACATTTTCCAACCGTAACCATTGGCGAAGGAGTAAAATTATATCGAAATAATCAACTTGTGACAGAAAAAATGACGATTATTACAGACGATGATGTACTTGAAATAAAAGTTGAAAATGAAGAAAAGGAAACAAAATGGAAAATTTGGATAGATGAACCAAAATTAAAAGTTCTTTTATACGTTGAACCTGGTTATAAAATCACCCGAAAATTACCTGATATAGAACCCGACCAACATATTGAACTGGTTGTACAGGAAAATAAAGAGATTTATAATACACTAAGCTATTCTGATGTAATTCAAAAGTTAGAATCGCTACGAGTGAAACACGACTTAATTCATCAAGGTGAAATTTTGAAAGCTCTTGAAGCAAAAGAACCGAGTACTTATGAAATTGGAACTGGTATAAAGGCAAAAGAAGGTAAAGATGGTTGGATTGAACTGAAAATCGATATACAGGCTCACAATGGTGTCACAGTAAATGAAGATATGAAAGTCGATTATCGAGAAATCAAAACCATTCCAGCTGTCGAAAGAGGTCAAGTGATTGGACTCATTCATCCCCCTATTCCTGGTCAACCAGGGGTAACTGTAACAAATGAACCTCTTCCAGCTAAACAAACTTATCCAATAGTACTTCAGAAGGGAAAAGGGATCATGACAGTTGATAACAAGATTGTTGCAACGGAATCTGGCCGTCCTCAAATTGAGCAAAAGGGACGTTTGGTCAAAGCATCCATTATGCCAAAACTTACTCATAATGGGAATGTAGATTTATCATCTGGCAATATCCGCTTTAAGGGGGACGTTGAGATATTTGGTGACGTTGAGAAAAACATGATTGTTGAAGCGGAAGGAGATATTATTGTTCAGAAAACCGTAAATATGGCTTCTCTTATTGCTTCTGGAGCTATTATTACTTATGGTAATATCATCAGTTCTGAGCTTTCAGCAGGCAAAAACAATCTGTTGATAGCAGAATTAGGACATTTACTGGGAATCATCCATCAAAATGTAGAAAAAATGATAGCGGTCATTCAACAACTAACTCAATCTCCTGCTTTTAAATCTAGTGACTTTTCTAGGGGCGGATTACAACCATTAATTCAAATATTGTTAGAGAAAAAGTTTAAAAGTTTTCCGCCGTTAGTCAAAAAATACGTTGAGATTGTAGGTAAGGGAGAAGATTTTTTAGATGATAATGTGTGGAGGGAAATAGCCGTTTCCTTAACGAAACTTTTTTTATCTTTAACGAATGAAGTGATCTCTTTAGATTGGATTATTCAATTATCCCAAAAAATGAAAGAACTTCATGAAATTAGTAAATCTCCTGTTGAACCAAATTCTTATATCTTTATTCCAAGTGCTCTAAATAGCCGTATCTATAGTAGTGGCAATGTATTTGTTATAGGTCAGGGATGTATTAATACGAAGATTCATGCAGGTGGAGTGTTAAAAATTCATGGCATCATACGCGGTGGAGAAGTATACGGGAGATTAGGCGTTGAAATTAATGAAACAGGTTCGGAAAGAGGAATATCTACAGTCATTGCTGTTCCACATGATCAAAAAATTAAAATTAAGAAAGCGATGGAAGGTACCATCCTTAAAATCGGAAACGCGAAACATACATTAACAGATACTAAATATGATGTGATGGCGTATGTAGATAAGAATGATCGAATGGTTTTCAAATAAAAGAAGGAGAGGGAGAAATGATTGAATATTCTTTGTACGATAGTAATGATCATTTAGATGTTAAATTAATTGGAGATTTGGATATAGATGGAACAGAAGTAGTAGAAGAAGAAATTATTCCGAAGATGGAAAAATATAAAACTATCCATATTAACTTTGAAGGGATTCAGTTTGTGGATTCAACTGGAATGGGCTTACTAATGAATATGGTTCAAAACCTGCAAGAAAAGGGTGTAAAGGTAACCGTATCTAACGTTAGACAAGATATAATGGATGTTTTTAATATTCTTCAACTTCCAGAAATTTTAGGTGAAGAGATATTTGTATAAAAATAAGCATTGTCATTGTTATTGAAATTTACCGGAAAACCTCTGCAGCCGAAAGAAGGAGGGCTGTTGACAGATCAACAAAATCAGAGAACGATACCTTACCTACCTTTCCTAGTTAACCGTATCTAGTTATTTTTCCCAAAATTCCCACTTTTACCAAGAAGGGCTATATGTTTTAAAAACAAAAGCGTTGCGACAATGTCGTGACGCTATTTTATTGTGCAAAATGGTATTTATAATCGATGTGATACTCTAGGATATTAACAAAATGGTGAACCAAGAGGCTTAAACATTTGACACAATGTTAAATGATTCCCACAAAAAAAGGACGTAAAATATACTTAAGATTCAGAAAAAAAGAAGGGGAGTATCGCTGATTTCTACAGAAATATATTGAAAACGGTTACAATCAATAAGTTTCCTAGTTTATAAGCAATTATTCAAAATTTAAAGGGAGGTCTAAATATGGCGGACAAAGTGAAGATTGGGTTAATCCAAGCGTCCCATGATGTGGATGGGAACGAAGCAGTCGACGTTCACAAAAAGGCGGCAATTGAAAAACATGTGAAACTCGTGGAAGATGCAAAGAAAAAGGGTGCCCAAATTATTTGTCTTCAAGAAATTTTTTACGGTCCATACTTCTGTGCTGAACAAAATCCGAAGTGGTATGACTCTGCCGAAGAAATCCCAGATGGACCGACAACGAAGTTATTCCAGGAGCTAGCCCGAGATTTAGGTGTCGTTCTTGTCGTTCCAATGTATGAACGAGAAGGTATTGCTACTTACTATAACACAGCTGCTGTTATTGATGCGGATGGAACATATTTAGGGAAGTATCGAAAGCAGCATATTCCGCATGTCGGGGTAGGTAACGAAGGCTGTGGCTTTTGGGAAAAATATTACTTTAAACCTGGTAATCTAGGTTATCCGGTATTTGATACCGAGTATGCGAAAGTAGGGGTGTATATTTGCTACGATCGCCACTTCCCGGAAGGAGCGCGACTATTAGGATTAAAAGGAGCTGAAATCGTGCTGAATCCTTCCGCTACGGTGGCTGGTTTGTCCGAATACTTATGGAAATTGGAACAGCCGGCTCATGCAGTAGCGAATGGGTATTACGTTGGCGCCATTAATCGTGTTGGATATGAAAGCCCTTGGAACATGGGTGAATTTTACGGCCAATCTTATTTAGTCGATCCTCGTGGGAATTTTGTCGCCATGGGTAGTCGAGATAAGGATGAGGTTGTGATTGGTGAAATGGATAAAAAATTAATTCGAGAAGTGCGCGATACATGGCAATTTTATCGAGACAGACGTCCAGAAACGTACGGAGAAATGACGTCACTTGTTCCATAAAAATTGAAACGATCGATGGATGGTATATTCATCGGTCGTTTTAACTACTGAAAAGGGCGAAGGGGGTAAACGGAATGGCAAATGGGGTTGTAAAAGAAGATTTAAAGAAAAATTTTGAGGAAGTAAATCCGGGTTTAAACGACAGGGAAGCGTTAGAAGAAGCGTACCGATGTTTATATTGTTATGATGCCCCGTGCATTAAAGCATGTCCAACAGGAATCGATATTCCTGCATTTATTAAAAGAATAGCTACTGGAAACTTAAAAGGAGCCGCTAAAACGATTATGTCCGCCAATCCAGTCGGGGCGAGTTGTGCTCGCGTCTGTCCGACAGAAGAACTTTGTGAAGGTGCATGTGTGTTAAATCATTCCACGAAACCAATTATGATCGGTGACTTACAGCGATATGCGACCGATTGGGCGATAAAAAATGAGCAAGTTCTTTTCCAAGCTGGTAAGAAAAACGGTAAAAAAGTAGCCGTTGTTGGAGGGGGGCCAGCTGGCTTATCTGCTGCCAGAGAACTTGCTCTTTTTGGATATGAAGTCACCATTTTTGAAGCTGAAGCAGAGGCTGGGGGCTTAAATACGTATGGGATTGTATCGTTCCGCTTACCAAAGGCCATCTCCTATTGGGAAGTGCAACAAGTAAAAAGCTTAGATGTAAACATTCAAACAAACACGAAAGTTGGCGTAGACATCACAAAAGACGAGTTGCTTAACCAATTCGATGCCGTTGTTTTAGCCGTTGGGATGGGAAAAGTTCCTTCGTTACACATTGAAGGGGAACAATTAAAAGGGGTTTACGATGCTATCGAATTAGTGAAGGAAACAAAAACGAAAGAATTGACTGATGAGTTCATCGGAAAGCGGGTTGTGGTGATTGGTGCAGGGAACACCGCCATTGACGCTGCTACATGTTCCGTTCGATTAGGGGCTGAAAACGTCAAAATTTTATATCGCCGAACAAAGGAAGAAATGACAGCTTATGACTTTGAATATGAATTTGCGAAACAAGATGGTGTCGAGTTTCGTTGGCTGACCCAACCAAAACGAATCATTGGCGATGAGAACGGTCGAGTGGTGGCGATCGAATGTATCAAAATGAAGCTTGGCGAAAAAGGTGTAGATGGTAGAAGAAGACCAGTACCGATCGAAGGATCGGAATTCATCTTGCCTGTAGATGCCGTTATTAAGGCAATTGGTCAAATTAGACACATGCCACTTATTGAGCATTTTGGCTTAGCACATAATGACGGTGTCGTACAAGTCAATCCGAAAACATATGAAACATCGGTCCAAAACGTGTACGCCTGTGGGGACGTAATTTTTGGTAAAGGCCAAGGGGAAGCAATGGTAGTAACAGCGGCACAACAAGGGAAGGAAGCAGCGTATGCCTTGCATCAACAATTATCCGAGTCCGTAAATAAAAACGTGTAACTATTAGGCAAAAGGGGGAACAGTGAGATGGCCGATTTACGAACGAATTTAGCCGGAATTCAGTCGCCAAATCCATTTTGGCTCGCTTCAGCTCCGCCAACAAACTCTGGATATCAAGTCCAACGGGCGTTTGAAGCTGGGTGGGGCGGTGCGGTATGGAAAACGTTAGGAGATCCGATTTTAAACGTTTCTTCCCGCTTTGCTGCCTTAACGTTTAACGGGAACCGCGTCGCTGGTTTTAACAATATCGAACTCATTACTGATCGACCGCTTGATGTGAACTTACAAGAAATTTATGAGACGAAAAAGAAATTCCCGGACCGGGCGGTAGTCGCGTCGTTAATGGTGGAGCCGAAAAGAGAAAAATGGCATGAAATCGTCAAACGAGTGGAAGACGTAGGTGTGGATGGATTGGAACTAAACTTTGGCTGTCCGCACGGAATGGCAGAGCGAGGAATGGGGTCTGCTTCGGGACAAGTTCCGGAATTAGTTGAAAAGCAAACATATTGGGTAAAAGAAGTGGCTCAAACACCGGTGATTGTAAAGCTCACACCGAATATTACGGATATTACCGTTACAGCCGAGGCAGCGGTTCAAGGTGGAGCCGATGCCGTCAGTATGATCAATACTATTAATAGTTTAATGGGCGTTGATTTAGATACGTGGAACCCGATTCCACACGTAGGCGGGAGGGGAGCGCACGGGGGTTATTGTGGACCTGCTGTGAAACCGATCGCCCTCAACATGGTAGGCGAGTGTGCACGAAACCCACGTATTACCGTTCCGATTTCGGGAATGGGAGGGGTTTCTGATTGGCGAAATGCGGTGGAATTTATGTTAATGGGTGCTACCAACGTTCAAGTTTGTACCGCTGTTATGCACCACGGCTTCCGAATTGTCCAAGATTTGATTGATGGATTGAATAACTATTTAGATGAACGAGGAATTGCGTCAGTATCAGACATCGTCGGAAAATCCGTTGCAAAATATTCGGATTGGGGCGACTTAGACTTAAATTATAAAGTCGTAGCTCGCATTAACCCGGACGTTTGTATTAATTGCAATAAATGCCATATTGCTTGTGAAGATACCTCCCATCAATGTATTGACATCGTGACAGAAAACGGAAAAGAGATCTTAAAAGTTCGTGAAGAAGATTGTGTCGGCTGTAACTTATGTTCAATTGTTTGCCCAGTGGATGGAGCGATTGATATGGTCGAAATTCCGAGCGAATTTGAACCGATGACATGGAATGAACGTCAAGCGTTAATTGGATCAGGTGCTGATTGTAAACTCGACTTGACGAAATAAACGACAAAAGGGGAGGAGATTGGATGAAAAAATTAATTAAAAACGGAACCATTGTGACAGCTACGGATACTTTTGAAGCTGAAATCTTAATTGAAAATGGAAAAATTGTCGCCATGGGTCACCAATTAGATCCAGTAGGAGCCGAAGTCATCGATGCCAAAGGCTGCTACATTTTCCCTGGAGGAATTGATCCACACACTCATTTAGAAATGCCATTTGGGGGAACGGTATCAAAAGATGATTTTGAAACAGGGACAATTGCGGCTGCGTTTGGAGGGACGACGACGGTTATTGATTTTTGTTTAACTAACAAAGGGGAACCGTTAAAAAAAGCGATCAATACTTGGCATGCAAAATCAAAAGATAAAGCGGTTATCGATTATAGTTTCCATTTAATGATCGCTGAAATAAATGATGATGTGTTAAACGAATTACCGAAAGTGATAGACGAAGAAGGAATTACGTCGTTTAAAGTTTTTATGGCGTACAAAAATGTGTTCCAAGCGGATGATGAAACATTATTCCGGACATTGGTGGCTGCTAAAGAACTGGGCGCGCTCGTCATGGTTCATGCAGAAAACGGCGATGTTATTGATTATTTAACGAAGAAAGCATTAACTGAAGGAAAAACAGATCCGATTTACCATGCCCTCACTCGTCCACCAGAAGTAGAAGGAGAAGCGACAGGGAGAGCAGCTGAATTAACAGGATTAGCACAATCACAATTATATGTCGTTCATGTGTCGTGTGCTGAAGCAGTGGAAAAAATTACACAAGCTCGGAATCGTGGTTTTGATGTATGGGGCGAAACGTGTCCACAATATTTAGTACTGGATCGATCGTATTTAGAAAAGCCGAATTTTGAAGGAGCTAAATATGTGTGGTCACCTCCGTTAAGAGAAAAATGGCATCAAGACGTTCTGTGGAATGCGTTAAAGAACGGCCAACTCCAAACATTAGGATCTGACCAATGTTCCTTTGATTTTAAAGGTCAAAAAGAACTCGGTCGCGGCGACTTTACAAAAATTCCGAACGGTGGTCCGTTCATTGAAGATCGTGTCAGTGTGTTGTTCTCTGAAGGGGTGAAAAAAGGGCGTATTACCATTAATCAATTTGTGGATATTATGTCAACACGTATTGCAAAGTTGTTTGGTCTGTTCCCGAAAAAAGGCACAATTGCCGTTGGAGCTGATGCGGACCTCGTTATTTTTGACCCGAATGTGGAGCGTACGATTTCTGCTGCTACTCATCATATGGCAGTAGACTATAACGCCTTTGAAGGGTTGAAGGTGACAGGAGAGCCGGTTTCCGTATTGTGCCGTGGTGATTTTGTCGTCAGGGATAAGCAATTTGTTGGTAAGTTAGGATACGGAAAATATTTGAAACGTGCGAAATACGGTCAACTATTAAAAGAAGACGTTAAGCAAACGACATAAGGATATAAACTGTTGCTTGACCGAGCGACCGGTCAAGCAACGGTTTCGAAAAAAATGGGCATTCCAAAAGGGGAGATGCGTATGAAAAAAGAGATTAATTATTTAAAATCACCAGACTTGCTACCGATTCCACAGCATGAGCGAAAAATTACGACACTAGGTTTTGCTTTTATGTGGGTCGGAATGGTCGTTGTATTAGCGACATTTGCAATCGGTGGGGCTGGTGTTCAATCATTGCCACTACCTCTCGTTTTGTTAGGTACCATTATTGGTTCCCTTGCTATTGGCTTTTTTATTTCGCTGACCGCAGATATTGGGATTGAACATGGACTTTCGTTTCCTGTTTATATGCGTGCTCCATTTGGTACGATAGGCACGCACATTCCGTCTATCGTACGTGGATTAGCCGCTTCGATGTGGTTTGGGATTAACACGTATTTCGGGTCTACAGCGATGAACGGAATATTAAATTTGCTATGGGGATTTGACAATTGGTTTTTATGTTTTATTTTATTTGCTATCGTCCAATTACTCAATACAGCACTTGGAATTAAAGCTGTTGAACGATTCGCTGATTTAGCCGCACCGATTATTATCCTCATTTCTTGTTGGATGTATGTTTCATTATCTGACAAAGCGGCACTTCAAGGAAGAGATGTATGGAGCTGGGCCGAAAATCCAGTGACTGGCGCTGCCGCTTTCACCGCCTTTTTAGTCGTCATCTTCAGTAATATGGGCTTCTGGTCAACATTATCTGCCGATATTCCTTCCATTTCCCGTTACATTAAAGCACCGAAACACGAACGAAATTGGTTTAAACGAAACAAAGGAGCACTTATTGGAAGTTTAGTCGCTTTGCCATTAACGCAAGCCTTTATGGTGTTAATCGGTGGAGTGGCGTACGTTGCTGTAAAAAATTATGACCCTGTGATTGCGTTACAAGAAGCAGCTTCTGGATTAATTTTAGGAGTACTGCTACTCATGATTGTGTTAGCTCAATGGTCAACAAACATTTCTGCTAACATCGTACCGGCGGCAACCATTTTCTCCAACGTTGGTGGTCCGAAGTTTCCGTTTTGGGCAGGAGTCATTGCAGCAGGGATTGCGGGAACGATAGTCCAACCGTGGAACTTGTTTGGGGTCATTATTCCGATTCTTCTCTTTGTGGGAGGCATTCTTTCGGCCATTGTTGGCATCCTTGTCTCTGACTACTATTTCATTCGAAAGAGACGGGTAAACGTGCACGATTTGTATAAGCATAACGGGCAATTCCGCTATATGAACGGTATTAACTTAGCAGGTTTTATATCTTGGATTGTTGGAGGAGGCGTTTCTTATTTCTTCCCGAGTTATTCGTTCTTAGTCGGTTTTGTTGTCGGAGGTGGCTGTTATTATGTTCTAGGAAAGTACTGGTGGTTTAAAAAATATAAACAAGCTGAACTAGAAGATCCAAGTGATGAAAAATATTTAGGAATTACGGTTGGAAGAGATTGGGACATTCCTTTAGAGGATGAAGTCGTCATTGCAGGTTCTTCCGACGTATTTATTATCGATTCAAGTAAATCGACATAGGGAGGGATTTTCCATGAATGATTCTATTGTGTATGAAAAAGAACGTGCCGAAATGGATTATTTATTAAGTAAAGGTTATGTCATTACCAAAGTGAACGAACATTTAAACGGGGCGATTGTTGAGTTTGAAGACCCACAAGGTGAACTTCCGAAAGAAGTGTTAAACATCACAAATGCCGATGCCCGAAAGTACTTTTCGTGCATTATTCGGCGTCAAAAGTCCGTAAAAAACCAAACGTAAACCTAATAGAATGGGCTCTTCATAAGGGGTCCATTCTTTTTTGTGGTTCCGACATCTTAAATTTTGGCTATGTTATATGTGATTTGTTGATTTTTAGCAAGTTATTCACACGGCGGCGACTCCAGCGGGAACTAGAAGCCACAAGACCGTTCCTTGAGCGTAGCGAGGGAAGCGGCTTGCCCGCGGAAAGCGTCCGCCACAAGCGAAATGTATAAATTTCAACAGTATCGTTTATCAGAGCCTAAATTTTAAAAAATGTAAGTGGATATGAAATAGTGGTCCCTTCATGTCGAAAACTCCCACGTTTTCACTAGTATTGTATTGTTTTGTAGATTTCAAGACGCATGGACAAATCCACGATATAATGGAGTTAGACATTTTGTAAAAGGAGGCGACGCTATGCAAGATGTTGCCTGTCTCACTGTAAAGGATATATTAAAACGAAAGTATTTTGATAACGCAGAAGTGATTGCAGGAAAGTCGGGATTAATGCGAAAGGTTAAATGGGTTCATGTCGTAGAAGTTCCGAAAATTCAACAGTTGTTGAACGGCCAAGAGTTAATTTTATCAACAGGTGTGGGCTGGAAAGAAGACGAACAACTATTTCTCCACTTTTTAAACGACCTCATCCTTAGTCAAGCCTCTGGTTTATGCATTGAAATGGGGACCTATACAACTACTATTCCTTCGAGTGTGCTCTCCTTAGCTAATCAACATCATTTTCCTATCATTGTTTTCCGTGAAGAGGTCCCTTTTGTAAACATTACCCAAGATATTCATACTTACATAATCAATCAACAATATTCCATTTTACAAAAATTAGAAGCGTATTCCCAGCAATTAAATGCACGTCTTTTATCCGTTCATCATTTTAAAGAAATTCTCGGATTATTGCATTACTATACGGGTTACCACGTCGTTTTGACGCTAGCAAATAATGAAGTATATGTGTTGCCGGATGGACAAGAAGACATCATAAACGATCTTGAACAGAAATCCAGTCATATAGCGATGAAAGAAATTTATGTCATGAACAAGCCATACGGAACACTTTATATCATGGCTCAAAAGAAAGAAATAAGTGAAGTCGATGTGCTCATATTAAATCGTACAGCGACCGCATTAGCACAACATTTTTTACGAGAGATGTTTGTGGAAGAAAAAAAACGGGGCAAACAATCAGAGTGGATTCGTTCTTGGTTAGAAGGAGTCGATTCAATTAAAGGAGAACAATTGATCCATTCATATTTCAAGAAAGGGATTAAAGGTGGCGTGGTTTGTTTTGTACGGACGAAAGAAGTAGAAGGCTACCATGATGGAACGTATTTTCACCTTTTTGCCCGGTCTATTTTTGAACAATTAGGCTTTCATTTCCTTGCTGCCGAGCATGCAGGAGACCATATCTTTGTGTTGTTCAATCAAAGAGAACATCAACATTGGAAAGAGCGCGTTCAACGTGGATTAGAAAAAATCATGAAAATGCCAGAAACGTATAAAAGGAACATTCATATCTTGACAATCGGGATTGGTAAATATGCACATCAATTATCCGATTTCCCTACGAGCTTTCAAACTGCCAAAGAAGCCATTCGAATTCATAGAAACATTCGCCAAACAAGTGATCTATGCTTTTATGATGAGTTGCACATGTATCGCATTATCGGACTGTTGCAACAAAGTACGAATCTACAAGAAATCATAGCGGAATATTTGCAACCGCTTATTGACTATGACCGGAAACATCACGGGAAGCTGCTCGAAACATTGAAAGTATTTTTACAATGCAACTGTTCGAAAAAAGAAACAGCGAAAAAACTATATGTTGTTAGGCAGACACTGTATCATCGATTGTCAAAAATTGAACAATTGTTAGGCAAAGACTTTTTACATTCGGATAAACGGATAGCGATTGAATTAATGCTGTATGCCCATGACTTTTTACAACAAGAACAGACGACACAATCATCCATATCAATCGATTAAATAAGATATTCATAATGTGTAATAGGGTGTAAAGAACATTTGACATTATGTCTAATGAATGGATTTTAAACATAAGGGATAATGAACGTAGGAAAAGATTGCTAGAAAGGGAGGATGGGAGAAATGGAAACGACAAAGAAAAGTACGAAACTCGTTCAAAATTTTATTGGGGGAGAATGGGTGAAATCAAAAGGAACTACTGTCCTAGACGTTCCAAATCCAGCTACGGGGGAAGTGCTCGGTCAAGTACCACTATCCACTAAAGAAGATGTCGATCATGCGGTAAAGGTAGCGAAAGAAGCATTTCAAACGTGGAAAAAAACACCGGTACCGAAACGGGCACGTATTATGTTTAAATTTCATACATTACTTGTTGAGCATCACGAAGAACTAGCGAAGTTAGTCGTACAAGAAAACGGTAAAGCGTATAAAGAAGCGTACGGCGAAATTCAGCGAGGAATCGAATGTGTTGAATTTGCCGCAGGTGCTCCTACCTTATTAATGGGAGAATCGTTAAGTAATATTGCTGAGGATATCGATTCGGAAATGTTCCGTTATCCGCTCGGTGTCGTCGGTGGCATTACTCCATTTAACTTCCCGATGATGGTTCCACTATGGATGTTCCCGTTGGCGATTGTTTGTGGGAATACGTTTGTATTAAAACCTTCTGAGCGAACCCCGTTAATGGCCAATCGTCTGGCCGAACTGTTTACGGAAGCGGGGGCACCGAAAGGAGTTCTAAATGTCGTACACGGAGCACATGATGTAGTAAATGGTTTATTGGAACACCCAGATATTGCGGCTATCTCTTTCGTTGGTTCCCAACCGGTGGCTAAATACGTATATGAACGAGCAGCAGCGAATGGAAAGCGAGTACAAGCATTGTCTGGAGCGAAAAACCATCATATCGTTATGCCTGATGCTGATATGGATAAAGCGCTACAACATATCATGAGCTCGACGTTTGGTAGCGCAGGCCAACGTTGTATGGCGTGTAGCGCAGTCGTTTTAGTCGGGGATAACGACCAATTCATACGCGAATTGAAAAAACACGCCGACCAATTACCGATCGGAAATGGGATGGATGAAGAAGTTCTTTTAACCCCAGTTATTCGAGAGGCCCATCGGCAAAAAGTACTTGGCTATATTGAAAAAGGAATTGAAGAGGGGGCTGACCTTGTTCGAGATGGACGAAGAGAAATGGCGTTATTTGAAAAAGGAAATTTCTTAGGTCCAACGATTTTTGACCATGTGACCCCAGAGATGACGATCGCGAAAGAAGAAATTTTTGCCCCTGTGTTAAGTGTACTTCGTGCGAAAGATTTAGATGAAGCGCTTAACTATATTCGGAAATCACGCTATGGCAATGGGGCGACAATTTATACGAAAGATGCGAAAGCGATTCGAAAGTTCCGTGAAGAAGCTGATGCAGGCATGCTTGGTGTCAATGTCGGTGTGCCGGCGACGATGGCGTTTTTCCCGTTCTCGGGATGGAAAGATTCATTCTACGGTGATTTACACGTAAACGGAAAAGACGGGGTGAACTTTTATACGAAGAAGAAGATGATTACGTCGCGCTTTGATTTTTAATTCGTAGGGGAAATTTTTTGCGGAAGGGGAGTCAGTGATGCCAGTTAGTGAACGGCATGATTTATTGAAAAAAGACGATGCCTACATTTGGCATTCGATGAAGCCGTACAATCCGGATGCCACCATGGTGGTGGACCATGCAGAAGGTGTGTGGATTACAGATATTCACGGAAACAAATATTTAGATGCGATGTCTGGATTGTGGTGTGTAAACGTCGGATATGGTCGGAAAGAATTAGCGGAAGCGGCATATGAACAATTGAAACAACTCTCTTACGTTCCGTTAACGCAAAGTCATGTTCCAGCCATTGAGTTAGGAGAAAAATTAAACGAATGGCTCGGAGACGACTATGTCATCTTTTTCTCGAATAGTGGCTCCGAAGCGAACGAAACGGCTTTTAAAATCGCCCGCCAATATCATCAACAAAAAGGGGAACACAATCGATATAAAATCGTCTCCCGTTATCGTGCCTATCATGGAAACTCCATGGCGGCCTTAGCAGCAACCGGTCAAGCCCAACGAAAGTTTAAGTATGAACCACTAGCACCAGGGTTTATTCACGTATCTCCACCTGATACGTACCGGATGACGGATGCAGATGAAAAAGATCCACACAACATGGCGTGCGTGAAAGAAGTGGATCAAGTGATGACTTGGGAGTTAAGCGAAACGATTGCCGCGATGATTATGGAGCCCATTATTACAGGAGGAGGTATTCTCGTTCCTCCAGAAGGCTATATGAAAGCCGTAAAAGAGATTTGTGAAAAACACGGAGCGCTCTTAATCGTCGATGAAGTCATTTGTGGCTTTGGACGAACAGGAAAACCGTTTGGTTTTATGCATTATGGAGTAAAGCCGGATATTATCACGATGGCGAAAGGAATTACAAGCGCCTACTTACCGCTTTCAGCAACAGCGGTTCGAAAAGAAATTTATGAAGCGTTTAAAGGAAGCGAAGAATATGAATTCTTCCGCCATATCAATACGTTCGGTGGAAATCCAGCAGCCTGTGCACTCGCCTTAATAAATTTAGACATTATGGAAAACGAAAAGCTTTCGGATCGTTCAGCGGAAGTCGGCGAACGAATGATCAATGATTTACGAAATCTGTTACAAGACCATCCATATGTCGGGGATGTCCGTGGAAAAGGACTGTTAATCGGGATTGAACTTGTAAAAGACAAACAATCAAAAGATCCTCTTGAGAATGAAAAAGTGAATCAGGTGATTAGCAAGTGTAAAGAAGATGGAGTCATCATCGGGAAAAATGGATACACGGTAGCGGGGTATAACAATGTCCTCACATTAGCTCCACCGCTTATCATTGAAGATGAAGATGTTGCTCTATTAATTCAAACGTTGAAAAGAGCTTTATATTCTATCACATAAAAGGGTTTTGTGAGCTCGTAGTCAACCACGACTACGAGTTTTTTATAGTTGTAATTTTCGACTAAATGAGAATATTCTGATTATGATAAAATAATGGAAAAAGAAAGTAGGTGATGCAGTGAATACTTACTTATACCAAATGCCACTTTCTATGGTGGAATCGATATTAGAAAACGCCTTTGAATGGCTGGTCGTAGTCGATCGTGAAGGGCGAATTATTTACATTAACGAAAGTTATTGTAAATTTCTTGAAATTGATCGTGAAAAAGCGATTGGCAGACACGTCACCGAAGTGATTGAAAATACAAGAATGCATATTGTTACCCAAACCGGGAAAGAAGAACTAGCCGACTTACAATATATTAAAGGAAATTACATGATTGCCAACCGCATTCCGATTAAGTTAAACGGGGAAGTGATAGGTGCTATTGGTTCGGTCATTTTTCGGGACACGAGTGAATGGATGCAAATGAGTAGTCATGTAAAAAATATGATGACCAAGATTGAAAGCTATATTGAAGATATTAATAGTGGAGCGAAATATTCCTTAGAGCATATTTTAGCCACATCACCAAAAATGAAAGAATTAAAGGAACGGGTGAAATTAATTGCTTCCAGTGATATTTCGGTGCTTATTCGTGGTGAAAGTGGTACGGGAAAAGAATTGTTTGCCCATAGTATTCACCGATTGAGTCAACGAAGTGAACAACCCTTTATTAAAGTGAATTGTGCTGCCATTCCTGAGCATTTGTTAGAATCAGAGTTATTTGGATATGAAGAAGGAGCATTTACCGGTGCAAAAAAAGGAGGTAAAAAAGGAAAGTTTCAACTGGCCAACGGCGGAACCATTTTTCTAGACGAAATTGGGGACATGCCGCTTAATATGCAAGTAAAGCTACTAAGGGTTCTTCAAGACCAAGAGGTAGAACCAATTGGTGCCACGAAGCCTGTACAGCTAGATGTTCGCATCATCGCTGCCACGAATCGTCCGTTAGAAAAAATGATGGAAGAAAAACGTTTCCGAGAAGATTTGTATTATCGAATTAACGCGATTCCGTTTCATATTCCCCCATTAAGAGAACGGCCGGAAGATATTTTGGTACTTGCCAACCATTTTATCCAACAAGCAAGTAAAAAAGCAGGAAAACGGATTAAAGGAATGACAAGGGAAGTTGAACACTTGTTATGTACTTATTCATGGCCAGGAAACATTCGCGAGCTCCAAAATGCATTGGAGGCAGCCACTTATTTATCAAGTGGTGAGTGGATTATAAAAGAGGTATTACCCGATTACTTGCAAAAAGACGATTCCCTATATCCATTTGGGAACAAAACGTTAAAAGAAATGTTAGAAGAAACAGAGAAACGCATTATTCAACAAAGTTTACAAATGCACCAATACGACAAACTTCAAACAGCGAAAGCGCTCGGAATCAGTAAATCGAGCATGTATGAAAAGCTAAAAAAATATGAGATAGTCGACCGTCCATAAATCTGGAATTCATTCCATTTTTCTGGACGGTTATTTTTGTCATAAAATTGTCACAATTTTTAATATTTGTCCAGAAAATTGGAATCCAGCTTCGGAAAAGCGTTGTCCTTACGGAAGTAAAAATTGGCATGACTTTTGCATCTATTACATTTGGTAACGTTTTCATACGGTCTCAAGTGACCATCTATTTGTTTAAAAACAGGATAGGGGGAAATGGCATGTTAAGTATGATTGGTCTCATTGGGGGATTACTATTACTTATTTACTTAACGATGAGGGGAATGAACATTTTAGTCGTCGGTCCGTTAGCTGCCGTCTTTGTGGCAGTCCTTAGTGGAATGCCGCTTTTTCCACAGCTAGCAGCGGAAGGTGAGGCGAACCTTGTCACCAACTATATGGGAGGATTTGCTGGTTTTATTACGTCATGGTATCTCATGTTCTTACTTGGAGCGGTGTTTGGAAAAGTGATGGAAGATAGTGGGGCAGCAGATAGTGTTTCAAAGTTTGTGGTAGATAAATTTGGGATTAAGTATGCCGTGTTAGCTATTGTAGCCGCGTGTGCCATTTTAACGTACGGCGGGGTTAGTTTGTTTGTAGTGGCATTTTCCGTCTATCCGATGGCGGTAAGTTTATTTAAACAAGCCGATTTACCAAGACGATTTATTCCCGCTGCCTTAGCTTTTGGTTCCGTTACCTTTACGATGACTTCCGCTGGTTCACCGGAAATACAAAACTGGATTCCAATTGAGTACTTAAATACGGATCCGTATGCCGGATGGGAAGTGAGTTTAATCGTCGCGATTTTTATGGCGATATTCGGTTACTGGTGGTTAAAGCGCATGATTCAAAAAGCGGTGGAACGTGGCGAACGCTTTGAGGCGCGAGATGGAGATCCAGAAACATTAAATAAAGAACTACCCTCACCGATTCGAGGGTTAATTCCTCTGATAGTGGTGCTTGTCGTATCATATATTTTCCACGACTCTTTAAAACAATCCGCTTTAATTATCGCTTTATTAGGTGGTGTTATTGCCACGTATGTACTGAATCGAAAGTTTTTCCAATCTTTTTGGAATGCGGTGTCAGAAGGAACAGTCGGTGCCTTAATTGCGATTGGAAATACAGCAGCAGTCGTCGGCTTTGGTGGTGTTGCTAAAGCGGTACCAGCGTTTGAAACAGCGGTTGATTTTATGACGAGTATTCCAGGTTCACCGTTAATTGGAGGAGCTCTTGCGGTTAGTGTGATTGCTGGAATGACGGGTTCTGCTTCCGGTGGGCAAGCGATTGCTCTTCCTATTTTAGCTCCACATTACATGGAACTAGGTGTCAATCCTGAAGCGTTACATCGGGTCGTTTCGATTTCTTCAGGCGCATTAGATACGCTTCCGCATAACGGGTATGTAGTGACCACCATTCGATCAATTTGTGGTGAATCCCATCAAGATGCCTATGGTGCGGTCGGTGCTTTAACTGCTATTGTACCGCTATTAGGAGTCATATTAGCCATCATTTTATTCTCTTTAGGACTTGGAATTTAACGTTGAAGGAGCTGTTGGGACATGGTTCGTGAAAAAGTTGTCTTTATCACTGGTGCAGCACAAGGAATTGGGTACGAGATTGGTAAACGCTTTGCCGAACAAGGGGCAAAAGTTGTGTTAACCGATATTCAAGAAACACAAGTAAAAGAAGCTGCCGACCAACTGAAATCGGAAGGATACAAAGTCATCGGTCTTAAGTGTGATGTGACAAATGAAGAAGACATTCAACGAGCGATGGATGAGACGGTTGAGAAAATGGGATCGTTAGATGTTCTTATCAATAACGCCGGCATGCAATACATTTCCATGATTGAAGACTTTCCGACAGAAAAATTTGAACAACTCATTAAAGTGATGTTAATTAGCCCATTTATGGCTATCAAAAAAGCGTTGCCGATCATGAAAAAACAGCAGTTTGGCCGAATTATCAATATGGCGTCTATTAACGGTCTTGTCGGGTTCGCCGGTAAGTCGGCTTATAATAGCGCCAAACACGGGGTAATTGGGTTAACAAAAGTGGCAGCATTAGAAACGGCGACTGATGGTATTACCGTGAATGCCATTTGCCCAGGCTATGTGGATACTGAACTTGTTCGAAACCAATTACACGATTTAGCCAAAACGAGAAACGTTTCCGTTGAGAAAGTACTTGAGGAAGTGATCTATCCACTTGTTCCACAAAAACGTTTACTTTCCGTCGACGAAATTGCTCTCTATGCTTTGTTCCTCGCTAGCGAAGAAGCAAAAGGTATCACGGGGCAAACAGTTGTGATTGATGGAGGATATACGGTGCAGTAACCTTTATGGTAATTTCTAATATATTTCAACCGAAAAACAGGGTTGACTAGTAAACTGCTAGTTAACCCTTTTTCATAGCTTTCAAGCGGCCTCAAATCCTTCTGATTATTGGTGTAAAATAGCTGAAATTTGATCGGTTAATTTAATGTGTTGTAAGGTTGTTCCTTTTAAGTACATAAATGCACCAGGACCACCTAAGTAAAATTGAATATGCGGGTACTTTGAGGCAAATTCATCAAGCTCTTCAATCAACCGTTCGTTTCTTTCAAAAGGAAGTCTCGTTACCGCCGAGAGGACGACTTTTTTTGGATTTAACAGTTGGACGGTGGATTGAATAGCTGTAGGAGCAGGAGAAGGTCCGAGCATCACCGTTCGCCATCCTTGTAACATGAATTGGAGTAAAATCATGTGTAATGGAATTTCATGTCGTTCCTCCGGTAAACAAGCACCTAATACGAGGGGAGCTTTTTCACTAATAGGAAAATTCCGTCTTAGTTTTATTAGGAAATCACGAACTACTAAACTCGATAAAGCTTCTTGATATTCTCCCCACCGACCATCTTTCCAACGATTTCCCACTTCTTTTAAGAATGGGATTACAATAGAATCAAGAAATGATTGTAATCCAAATAAATGGTAGGCTTGGTCTAATAGACGGTTTAATTGTGCTTCATTACCGAGCGTTCCTTCCTGCAATAGAGAATGAACAAATTCATTGACGTTTCCCGTCGTTTCTTGATATTCCGCTGTTTGAAGTGTAAGGCGCGACGTTTCTATTTGTTGTTGTTTTATATACATGACCGCCTGCTTAGCAGTTTGACCCATTTCGATCAATGATTTCATCTTTAGTAAGATATTTAATTCATTCGCGCTATAGATGCGATAACCGTTGTCTAACCTTTGTGGTTGAATGACTTGGTAGCGTTCTTCCCATTTTCGGATCACTTGTTTGGAAAGACCGGTAATATTCGACACTTGTTGAATGTTATATATTTGGTTAGATTGATTCATCTTTATCCCCTCTCATCCAGCTGCGTATGAACCGGTAATCTTTTGATAAATGAAAGCGGAAATTAAAAAAGGCTATGTTAAATTTCATTGTTGATTTTTAGCTAGTTATTCACACGGCGGCGACTCCAGCGGGAACAAGAAGCCGCAAGACCCATACTTGAGCGTAGCGAGGGAAGCGGCTTACGGCTTGCCCACGGAAAGCGTCTGACTGGAGCGAAATGAATAAATATCAACAGTATCATTATACTAATGCAGCGTATAATATTCTTCAATCCATATCAGGATGTTTTTGTCTTACAAATTGTGTACGCAGGGGTTGAAAGGAAGTATAAATTTCTCTAAAATAGTGAATACAGTAAATAAAAATTGGAAAGCGAAGATAAGGAGTAGTAGTGGTTTACGGCTTGTTTTACAGAGAGTTGACGGTCGGTGCAAGTCAACCAAGCGAACCATGAACTCGCCTTGGAGCTACAAGCATGAACGGGAACCAAGTAATGCTTGTCGTGACTCTGCGTTAAGGAGCCTTAAGTGAGTGTATGTACACTAATTTGGGTGGTACCGCGGGAGAAAGATACCTCTCGTCCCATATCGGGATGAGAGGTTTTTTTATTTCCCAACTTATGGAAGAAAGATTGTAATTTAAAGGAGGTCTTGTGATGGCGTTTCCGCACAAAGAGATTGAGAAAAAGTGGCAAAAGTATTGGGAAGAGAACAAAACATTTAAAACAGTTGACGATGATTCCAAACCGAAATTTTATGCATTAGACATGTTCCCGTATCCGTCTGGTGCGGGCTTACACGTTGGTCACCCGGAAGGATACACGGCAACGGATATTCTTTCCCGCATGAAGCGCATGCAAGGGTACAACGTATTGCATCCAATGGGGTGGGATGCGTTCGGCCTTCCAGCTGAGCAGTATGCCCTTGATACAGGAAATGATCCAGCAGAATTTACAAAGAAAAACATCGATAACTTCCGTCGTCAAATTAAATCACTCGGATTTTCTTACGACTGGGACCGAGAAATAAATACGACAGATCCTAATTACTATAAATGGACACAATGGATTTTCTTAAAGCTTTATGAAAAAGGATTAGCCTACATTGATGAAGTACCGGTCAACTGGTGTCCTGCTCTTGGAACCGTATTAGCGAACGAAGAAGTCATTGATGGAAAAAGTGAACGAGGCGGTCACCCAGTTGAGCGTCGTCCAATGAAACAGTGGATGTTAAAAATTACAGAGTATGCAGACCGTTTACTAGAAGATTTAGAAGAACTTGACTGGCCAGAAAGCATTAAAGAAATGCAACGTAACTGGATTGGCCGTTCAGAAGGGGCAGAAGTAACATTCCAAATCGACGGTCACGACGAAACGTTTACTGTTTTTACTACTCGTCCAGATACGCTATTTGGGGCAACATACTGTGTACTTGCACCAGAGCATCCGTTAGTAAAGAAAATCACCACTCCAGAGCAACAAGTAGCGGTAGAATCTTACTTAGATCAAATTAAATCAAAAAGTGATTTAGAACGTACCGATTTAGCCAAAGAAAAAACGGGCGTCTTTACGGGTGCGTATGCAGTGAATCCAGCGAGCGGTAAAAAAATGCCGATTTGGATTGCTGATTACGTGTTAATGAGCTACGGTACAGGTGCGATTATGGCAGTTCCTGCTCATGATGAGCGCGACTATGAGTTTGCGAAAAAGTTTGACCTGCCAATGATTGAAGTTGTGGCGGGAGGTAACATCGAAAAAGAAGCTTATACTGGTGATGGCGAACATATTAATTCTGAGTTTTTAAATGGTTTGAACAAAGAAGAAGCGATTGAAAAAATGATTCAATGGCTTGAAGAAAAAGGAATCGGTGAGAAGAAAGTTACGTATCGCCTTCGTGACTGGCTGTTTAGCCGTCAGCGCTATTGGGGAGAGCCAATTCCTATTATTCATTGGGAAGATGGAACAATGTCGACAGTTCCTGAAGAAGAACTTCCGTTAACGTTACCAAAAACAGATGAAATTAAACCTTCTGGGACAGGCGAATCACCATTAGCGAATATTGACGAGTGGGTGAACGTAGTCGACCCGAAAACCGGTAAGAAAGGTCGTCGGGAAACAAATACGATGCCACAATGGGCAGGTAGTTGCTGGTACTACTTACGTTATATTGATCCGCATAACGACCAAGCATTAGCAGATCCAGAAAAATTAAAGAAATGGCTACCTGTTGATATTTACATCGGTGGTGCTGAACATGCGGTACTGCATTTACTATACGCTCGTTTCTGGCACAAAGTATTGTACGACCTCGGTGTGGTTCCGACAAAAGAACCGTTCCAAAAGCTATTTAACCAAGGAATGATTCTTGGGGAAAACAACGAAAAAATGAGTAAATCAAAAGGGAACGTTGTAAACCCAGATGAAATAGTAGAAAGCCATGGTGCAGATACGCTTCGCCTTTATGAAATGTTTATGGGTCCTCTAGAAGCGTCCGTAGCATGGTCTACAAAAGGACTTGACGGTGCTCGTCGTTTCCTTGACCGTGTATGGCGCCTCATTGTGAATGAAGATGGTTCACTATCTGAAAAAGTGGTTGATGGCGACAACAAAGCATTAGATAAAGTGTATCATCAAACAGTGAAAAAGGTATCGGAGGACTTCGAAAACCTTCGCTTCAACACAGCGATTTCCCAAATGATGGTATTCATTAACGAAGCCTATAAAGCAGACACGCTTCCAAAAGCATATGTGGAAGGATTTGTGAAATTACTATCACCAATTTGTCCACATATTGCCGAAGAGCTTTGGGAAAAACTTGGTCATAACGACACGATTACGTATGAACCATGGCCAACGTACGACGAGTCTAAACTTGTCGATAACGAAGTAGAAATCGTCCTACAAGTAAACGGAAAGGTTCGTTCGAAAATGATGGTGTCTCGCGATGCGACTCGCGAACAACTAGAAGAGCTTGCCCTTCAAGATGAAAAAATTAAAGAACTTATCGAAGGAAAAACGGTACGCAAAGTCATTGCTGTACCTGGTAAGTTAGTGAACATTGTCGCAAACTAAATGAAAGAGGGTAGGATGATGGAAGAAATCCAAATTATCACTCCGGAAGAGCTAAAAGAAAAATTAGCAGCTGGCGAAGAATTACATTTAGTAGATGTTCGTGAACATGAAGAAGTAGCGGAAGGAAAAATTCCACAAGCGAAGCACATCCCAATGGGGGAAATTCCTAATTCGTTAGACCAGTTTGACAAAGATAAAGAATATATCTTCATTTGTCGCTCTGGACGCCGTAGTGAAAACGTCTGCTATTATTTACAAGAGCTAGGCTACAAAGTCCGTAACATGGTGGGCGGCATGCTTGAATGGACAGGCGACGTGGAGTAATTCGCTGGAAGGAAAGAACCGGGGACGTTTACCCGGTTCTTTTTTATTATAAAATAATCGAAATATTTTGAAATGAAGGTATGTTATAACAGAAAAATGGAGAAGGTGATTTTAGAGGAGGTAGAGTGAGGAATGATTCAAGTCAAACTCTTTGACTATGAGCACGAAAAAGATTTGGAGCAGGAGATGAATGAGTTTTTGCAAGAATTAGATGAAAGACAAATTATTGATATTAAATACAATGTAGCAGCCCTTGTTGACCCTGATGAAGAACAGATCTATTGTTTTACAGGGATGATTATTTATAGGGAGAAAAAATCATGAGGAAGAACAGTAGTTTGATAGTATGTGTTCTTCCTACATTTTTTATCTTGAGAAAGTGGACAACGACCCAAGGGAAGAGGACACTTATCAGGGGAAAGAGGACCACCCCTAAGAGAAACTGGACACATTTCGTGAAAAAGCAGAGTATCTGTTCACATTCCCAATGAATGTGAACAGAACTCCGTAACATTTAGCATTTATCACTACTTTTTGCCCACAACGTAATCAATTGTTGCTATTCAACGCCGCATTCATTCCGGCTAAGCGACCGGTAACAAGGGCAGCGGTAATATTGTATCCTCCCGTGTAGCCATGAATGTCTAAAATTTCCCCGCAAAAATAAAGTCCTTTTATCAGTTTAGATGCCATCGTTTTTGGTTCGATTTCTTTAACGGATACACCACCACCCGTGACGAACGCTTTTTCAATCGGTAACGTACCGTTGACTTGGAAGTCGAACTGTTTACATAAAGAAACAAACTGCCGCAGCTTATCTTTCGGAATGGTTGCACCTTGGGCATCAGGGTCGATGTCACTTTTTTTAATTAAAAATAGTAAGTAACGTTCAGGTAACATTCCTTTTAACATGTTTTTCACACTTTTTCGTCCGTCTTCTTTCATGCGGCGAATAACGTCTTGGAAAAGCTGTTCTTCGTTACGATCTGGTAAGGCATCAATACGCATGGTTACGTGCGATAAATTCCACTTTTTCATCGCCTGGACGACAAATTGGCTGCATCGTAACACCGCCGGTCCGGAAATGCCAAAATGGGTAAAAATCATATCCATCCGATGGGTCACTAGAGGTTTTCCTTTCGGATTTAATACACTAAGTGCAATGTCTCTTAACGATAATCCTTGTAGCACTTTTTGTTGAATAAACTCCTCATCCGATGTGACAGGGACTTCGGTTGGAAACAGTTCCGTTACCGTATGGCCCGCTTTTTCTGCCCAGGCATAGCCATCGCCTGTTGAGCCAGTGTGTGGTACCGATTTTCCACCGACCGCGACAATTACCGATGAACAGGATAAAATTTTACCGCTTTGTAATTGAACTCCTACTGTTTGTCCATTGTCGTATAACACATCAGCGACCGGACAATTTGTTCGAATGTCCACCCCTAACTCTTGTAGTCTGCGCAGGAGGGCGTCAACAACAGACTGTGCTTTATCGGTGACAGGAAACATTCGACCGTGATCTTCTTCCTTCAATTGAATCCCTAAGTTTTCGAAAAAACGAATAATGTCTTCATTATTAAAAATAGAAAAGGCGCTGTACAAAAATCGCCCATTTCCTGGTATATGCTTAACAATATCTTCCACAGGGAGGCGGTTCGTCACATTGCATCTTCCCCCACCGGAAATGGCTAACTTTCGACCTAATTTATTTCCTTTATCAACAAGCAGCACTTTCGCTCCATGTTCTCCTGCAGCGATGGCGGCCATTAAACCAGATGGGCCACCGCCAATGACAATTACATCGTACTTCATATTGTTCACCATCTTTTGTAAAAATGTGTGTTCGAATTGATTACAAAAACCAACCTTAATTTTATAAGTCTTAGCCTAAAAGATGCAATCATTCATAAAAAAATTGTCTTTCTTATGTTGAAGATGTAAACTACTGATAGTGTTTTTTCTAAAAGACTCGCGTAGGATGTGGAGTAACATGTCATCAAAATTAGTACGGGGAACGTTTCTACTTACGTTAGGAAGTTTTATCTCCAAATTTCTCGGAATAATATATTTAATTCCGTTTTATCAAATCATCGGTGGGGCGGGACCTGCAGCATTATATATGTTCGGGTATACACCTTATACGATCTTTATAAGTATAGCAACCGCGGGAGTTCCGCTAGCTATTTCCAAATTTATTTCTAAATATAACGCTCTTGAGGAGTATGAAGTGAGCCGACAGTTATTTAAAACTGGCTTATTACTTATGAGTATAACGGGGCTTGTATCATTTTTATTGATGTATTCATTGGCACCGGTTTTCGCCTCGATAGTCTTACCGGAAAATAATAAAGTCTACACAGTAGCTGATGTTACCACTGTCATTCGGGCCGTTAGTTTTGCCCTTCTACTTGTACCAATCATGAGTGCGATTCGTGGTTTTTTTCAAGGACATCAATCGATGGGACCAACTGCTGTATCACAAGTAGTGGAGCAAATTGTGCGGATCGCATTCTTACTAGTCGGTACATACGTTGTTCTTCGCATCATGGACGGTGAGATGGTGACTGCAATTAGTGTGGCAACTTTTGCGGCCTTTGTGGGAGCGGCGGCAAGCTTAGCTGTTTTAGTTGTGTACTGGGTGAAACGAAAGCCTTATTTGGATGAATTACTCACGAAAAGCAAAGGACAACTAAACCCGTCGATTCCGAATTTGTTAAAAGAAATGATGATGTCTGCGATTCCTTTTATAGTCGTTGGGATTGCGATGTCTTTATATCAACTCGTAGACCAATCTACTTTTCTGCATGCGATGAGACTAAGTGATGTGAATGATGAAACGGCAAAAAACGCGCTTGGTGTAATGAACTTTACAACACATAAACTCGTTGTCCTTCCTGTCACGTTTGCGACTGCTTTCTCGCTTACACTAGTTCCTCTTATTACAGAATCATACGTTAATCAAGAGCGAGAAAAGTTAGTTCACAACTTGAATCAAGCGTTTCAGATGTTGCTATTTATTACGGTTCCTGCCGTAGTAAGTTTAGTCGTTCTAGCTGAGCCGATTTATGCCGTCTTTTATGAACAAAGTGAATTCGGTTCCCACATTTTAGCTGTGTATGCGCCAGTTGGCTTACTTTTTGGTGGGTTTTCCGTCACAGCGGCGATTTTACAAGGAATTAACCGACAACGATTTACACTGTTAAGCTTTCTTGTAGGTTTTATTACAAAAATTGTGTTAAACGTTCCGCTTATTTATTTGTTCCGAACTGAAGGAGCGATTTGGGCTACAGCCATTGGTTACGGAATAAGTGTTTCGTTGAATTTGTGGGCTATTAAACACTTTGCCCATTACTCGTTTACGTTAGTTATGCGCCGAGCCATCTTTATTTCGGCAATGAATGTCATCATGGGAATCGCAGCATTCGTCAGTTTAAAGCTCATCAGTCCGCTCTTCCATTTTTCGAGTAAATTTCAGTCGTTGATTGTTGTTTGTATCGCTGGAACCATCGCAGTTCTCGTCTACGTATATATCGGGTTAAGGTCCAAACTTATGGATCGATTGTTCGGGCAGAAAGTTACGAAATTACGAAATAAATTAAAAGCTTTTGGTTAATGGAGGAACATATGAGAATTGATAAAATATTAGCCAATATGGGTTATGGCAGCCGAAAAGAAGTAAAAAAAATGTTAAAGGATGGGGCAGTCAAAGTAAATGGCACTGCTATCACGGATGCCAAAACGCATGTTAATCCAGAAGAAGATACAATTGAAATATTTGGGGAAGAAATTCGTTATCGTAAATTTATTTACTTAATGATGAATAAACCGGCAGGCGTCATTTCGGCCACAGAAGACTTCTCCGAACAAACGGTAGTGGACTTGTTAGAAGTGGAAGATGCAGTTTTTGATCCATTTCCGGTTGGTAGATTAGATAAAGATACGGAAGGCTTATTACTGTTGACGAATGATGGGCAACTGGCTCATCAACTTTTGTCTCCGAAAAAACATGTCCCCAAAACGTATTTTGCTATTATTGAAGGGGAAGTCACTGACGAAGATGTTGTGGCATTCAAACAAGGGGTCATGCTTGATGATGGGTATGTTACGAAACCAGCCGAACTAAAAATTCTATCCTCAGGTCTCCGTTCCACGATTGAACTAACGATTACGGAAGGAAAATTCCATCAAGTTAAACGAATGTTCCAAGCGGTTGGGAAACGGGTAAAGTATTTGAAAAGGATTCAAATGGGACCGCTTCCTTTGGACGAATCGTTACAATTAGGAGAGTATCGGGAGTTAACGGATGAAGAGGTCCAAATGCTGAAGGAATATAAACGTGAGGGTTAATAGCCCTTTTATCTTAAAGAAAATGTCATTTATAGCTATTGAAAAAACAAAGAAGGCTGACGAATCATCAAGTGATCATTCGTCAGCCTATTTTATATGTTAAGCATCTAGCTAGTTTATTGATCTTAAGAAGACATTTTAACTTTTCTGTTTGTTGTTGTCCATTTGCCACGACTTGGGCTTTTCACCAAGTTGTTGTATGCTAACACATTCAAATCTCTTTGAATGGTGCGAGGAGTGATACCAAATTCATCTACAAGTTCCTGAGTTGTCACCGTACCATTTTCTTTAATAAACATGTAGACGGCTTTGATACGAGTAAGCATACGGTTTGTTGAAGGTTTCAAAAAACCACTCCCTCATCTTTATTCCATAGGCAAGGACGACGGACGACACCTCTCGTTGAATTAATCTTCAACAAACTATATGTAATTTTTGTTAGGCAGACAACTCCTTTACATAACAATATTGTCATTAGATGTCTGACAATTCTTATTTTACCGTTCTCCATGAAAAAATTCTAGTAAAAAGCGAAAATTTACAAAAATTTTATTCAGTGTACAGATTTTAACTATTTTAGGAAAACTTTCTTCACGTTCAGTATATGTATTTTTTAGGTAATTATGTTTGACTTGACGTTGACATTTATTTTATTCGAGAGGATGATAAGGGTACAATAATGACATATGAAAAAGAGGGAGGGTGTACATATGACTATTCATTGGATGGAAGAAGTGGAGAAACGAAAAGACGATTTAATACACGATTTACAACGACTGTTACAAATCCGTAGCGTTCGAAATGAAGAAACCGCTTCTCTGGATGCTCCGCTAGGAAAAGAGGTAAAACAAGCACTACAATTTATGTTAGACTTAGGGGAAAAAGATGGTTTCCAAACGAAAAATGTTGATCATTTAGCGGGACATATAGAGTTTGGGGAAGGGGGAGACTTACTAGGAATTTTATGCCATGTAGACGTTGTCCCTGAAGGAGATGGCTGGAGCGTTGATCCGTTCAAAGGGGAAATAAAGGACGGAAAAATTTTTGCTCGCGGTGCCATTGATGACAAAGGACCAACGATAGCTGCGTATTATGCTATGAAAATTGTGAAAGAGTTAGGACTCCCGTTGGAAAAACGGGTGCGGATGATTATAGGTACGGATGAAGAAAGTGACTGGCGATGTGTAAAGCATTATTTCCAAAAAGAAGAAATGCCGACGATCGGTTTTGCGCCTGATGCCGATTTTCCGATCATTCATGCGGAAAAAGGGATTTGTGACTTCGATTTTATTCAAGCGAAAGAATGGACAGACGATGAAGGGGCATCCGTTCAACTCCTGTCCTTCCACTCCGGAAGAAGATATAATATGGTGCCTGATTTTGCTGAAGCGAAGTTAGTCGTACAAGAAGGTTCTACCGAACTTATCCAACAGTTTCAATTGTATATGAAAGATCACAAACTAGTAGGAAAAGCCTTTATCGATAATGGGGAATTAACATTGCAATTAGAAGGGGTCTCTGCCCATGGTATGGAACCGAATAACGGAAGAAATGCGGGCATATATTTAGCTAACTTTTTATCTTCGTTTTCACTTGATCGTTATGGTGCTCATTACGTGCAATGGATTACCGACTACTTTTACGAAGATTCCCGTGGGAAGAAGCTTGGGATTTCTTACGCTGATGACATAACTGGCGATGTAACGTTAAATGTAGGAAAAATGGAATACAAAAAAGGAGAACGAGGGCGGATTGGGGTAAATATGCGCTATCCAGTTACGTTTTCTTACGAGGAAGGAATGAAAACCATTCACCAAAAAGCGCAGGAAGAAGACTTTATTGTAGAAGTTATCGATCATTCTCCACCGCATCATGTGGCCAAAGACCATGAGCTCATTCAAACATTACGACACGTGTACGAACAACATACCGGTGATCGGTCCGAGCCATTAGCCATTGGTGGTGCGACGTATGCTCGTTCACTGAAGTCTGGGGTGGCGTTTGGAGCGTTGTTCCCGGGAAGAGAAGATGTTGCCCACCAAAAAGACGAGTACATGTTTATTGAAGACTTATTAAAAGCGACCGGAATTTATGCACACGCTATTTATGAACTTGCTGGGAAAAAATCATAATTGTTTTTACACTTTAAAAGGGGAGAGGAACATGGAGAAAGTGATTGTGAATGGACAATGGGTCGACCGACAAGCGGCAGTCGTCGATGTGGAAGACCGTGGATATCAATTTGGTGATGGCATTTATGAAGTGATTCGAGTGTATAACGGTAAATTATTTCAAGCCGCTCCCCATTTGCAGCGACTTGTAGAAAGTGCGAAAAAAATTGGTATTGAACTTCCGTTTCAACTAGATGACCTATTACAAAAAATGAACCAGTTAATAAAAGAGAACAGTTTAGAACTTGGAATTGTGTATTTGCAAGTAACAAGAGGAGTTTCTCTTCGTCAGCACGCTTTTCCGAAAGAAAAAGTGAAACCTAGCCTTGTCATGTATACACGGAGTTATCCTCGGCCGGAAAAAGAAATGGAGCAAGGGGTCAAAGCTCATTTAGTGGACGATATTCGTTGGCTGCGTTGCGATATTAAAAGCTTAAACCTACTTGGCAGCGTCTTAGCGAAACAGCAAGCAAGTGAACGTGGGTGTATGGAAGCGATTATGCATAGGGATAACGTGGTTACGGAAGGTTCGTCGTCCAATGTTTTTATTGTTAAAGAAGGAACCATTATCACCCATCCAGCTACCAACCTCATTTTAAATGGCATTACTCGACAAACAGTGCTGCAAATTTGTGAAGCGAAACAATGGGCGGTGGAAGAACGAGCGTTTACAACGGAAGAGTTGCTCACCGCTGACGAGGTGTTCATCACAAGTACGACCTCTGAAGTTATGCCGGTGATTGCCATTGATGAACATCCTATTGGGGAAGGAACACCTGGTCCGATTACCCAGATGTTACAAGCGATTATCGATGAAGAAATACAGCGAGAATGCAAGTAATTTAAGCCCTGTTTGGTACAACCAAACGGGGCTTTTCTATCGCTCATAAAAATTTTACGATTCGAACTGGAATAAATCGCTAGATAAATACCTTTCACCCGTATCGCACGCAATACAAACAACAACATCATCCGGAGTTAACGTTTTCGCTACTTGAATAGCAGCGAAACAAGCGGCGCCTGAAGATGGTCCGACTAAAATTCCTTCTTGGGACGCCATTTGCCGTGCAGTCTCATACGCTTCTTCATCTTGAATGCGATGAATGTGATCATACACGTTTTGGTTTAAAATCGGTGGGATAAACCCTGGGCTTGTCCCAACTAGTTTGTGTTTTCCTGGCTTTCCTCCTGATAACACCGGTGAACCTGCCGGCTCTACAACATGAATTTGTAAGTCCGGATAATGTTCTTTTAACACTTCTCCCGTCCCGGTAATCGTCCCCCCCGTACCAGCAGTGGCCACAAATGCTGTTAAATCTTTTCCAATAATATTCATGGCTTCAATAATTTCTAGAGCCGTTGATTTTCGATGGGCGTTTGGGTTCGCTTCGTTTTCAAATTGCATTGGCATAAAACTATTTGGGATGCTTGCTGCTAATTCTTGAGCTTTCAGAATCGCTCCCGGCATTTTTTCGTCACCTGGCGTTAAGACCACTTCTGCTCCGTACGCTTTCAATAAATTAATTCTCTCCTGGGTCATGGTATCAGGCATGACTAAAATCGCTTTATACCCACGTGCCGCGGCATTCATTGCTAGACCAATACCGGTATTTCCACTCGTTGGTTCAATGATTGTTGCTCCTGGTTTTAGTTTGCCAGCCTTTTCAGCTTCCACAATCATGTTAAAGGCAGCACGGTCCTTTACACTTTTACTTGGATTATAAAATTCTAATTTTACATATATCGTCGCACCATTTTTTGGTGCGATGCGGTTCAATTTCACGAGTGGTGTATCGCCGATTAATTCTGCGATATTATTTACAACCTTCATCCAACAGCCTCCTTATTTTCACAATATATTCATAATGATACCTGTTGGACGACATCCAATCAAATATACGTACTTCCGATAATATTTGGTAAAATAGAAAGTAAGATTTGGTAAAGTAGGAGGAGCGTATGAATCACTCATTTCATTATTTTTTCGCTTTGTCACTACCATCGAATATAAAAGAACAAATCCGTGAATGGATGAATTCATATAAAACAGAGTTATCCTTCTATAAATGGGTTCATCAGGAAGACTATCATTTAACATTAGCCTTTTTAGGTGCGGCTACGGACGATCAGCTATATAATGTGACTTCCAAAATGGAAGAAGCACTTGCCATGATTCCGTCATTTCCGCTCACCATTTCTCATCTTGGCACGTTTGGAAATCAACCATCGCCACGTATTTTTTGGATTGGAGTAAACGAAGACGAACGGTTACATCAAATACGTGAAAAAGTGTATCAAGTGTGTGAACAGGTCGGTTTTCCATTGGACAAACGACCGTTCCGCCCACATATCACAGTGGCACGAAAGTGGATAGGCAATCACCCGTTTTCAATCAAACTTGTTCAACAAACTCCTTCCAAAACAATGGATTGGACGTTTCAGGCTGACACGGTCACGTTGTATCGAACCCATATGAACCGGCTGCCTAAATACGAAGCCGTTTGGCAGAAGAAACTATCATTTTCATGACAAGAAATTTTTACGTTCATACAGGATTGTTGCTCGTAGAAAGGAAAGGGATGAATGGATGGCACAATTAATTAAACTACAAGACTATGTTTCCCGTTACGAGATTGATATTTTCAAGTATCCCATTCAATTCGTTCGTTTGAAAAAACAGCATTGGACAAAAGTGTTCGACCTATGGAAAAATGGGTATCTTCATGAGCCAGTCGAATCGTGTGAATGGGAAGAACAAGAAAACGATGAAAAAAAAACGTGGAAGAATCGATTGTTTCATTTGTTCAAACGGGAAAAAGAAGAGGAAGAACGTGATCATGCAGTTGATATGAGGAGAGAAGAGGAGTTTGCCTTTGATTCTAGCCGTGCGGAAGCCATTACTTCTGAACAAGAGTTAAAACAACATTTTCTCGATCAGCTATTTCATTTTCAACTCAAATGGGCGAGTTCGACCTTCTCAGAAAAATCGTACGTTGATTTAAGCTATTACAGTGATGAAACGTTACGATTTTTATTACAGCGTTTTCCGGATACGGTGTTACTGATGTATCATCCAGTATTTAAATTAAAAAAAGCACCGGTCGATTTGGAAGTTTTACTAATTACTCCGACGCATTTATGGTGTATCACGTTTTTAGAAGAAGAGAACGAAGCTACATTTGTTGGCTCAAAAGATCGATTTTGGGTGAAAAAATGGACGGATACGGAGAAAAAAGTATTGAATCCACTCATTTCACTTAATCGGATGGAGCATATTGTTACCTCTATCTTTAAAAAAGCTAGTGTAGAATTACCGATTCAAAAAGCTGTTATTTGTCGAAATGGTTATATTGATTACCCAACGACACCTTATGATGTAAAACTGATTGATAAACGAGTATTTGACGAATGGTTTCAGCATATGCGAACCGTTCGTTCCCCGTTAAAACATATGCAATTAAAAGGGGCAAAAAGCTTACTCGACTATTGTCATACCACTTCTTTCAAAAGAAATTCAGCTGTATTAGATATGGATATTGTAGAACATTGGGATGAAGAGGAACTAGAACAATGAAGAAGCTCATATTTATCGTGAATCCGAAAGCAAAAAACGGGAAAGCCCTTGGTACGTGGCGGAAGGTAAAAGCTCGATTAGATGCTCGAAACGTTCCGTACGAAGCGTATTTTACCAAGTATCCAAACCATAGCCCACGTTTAGTAAAAGAGATTTTAGCCCATCATAAATTGCAGCAAACAGTCATTGTCGCCATCGGAGGAGACGGGACGGTCCATGAAGCCATCAATGGCTTAGTCGGTTCGGAAAATGTCGCATTTACTACTATTCCTGCAGGGTCAGGAAACGATTTTGCCAGAGGGTTTCATCTCTCATTTGATGTAAAACAAGCAACTGATCAGATTTTGCAACTGCTACATACCGACGGTCAACCTGTTGATATTGGGGAATATAAATGTTCTCAGTACCAAAAAGGGTATTTTGTGAATAATATAGGAGCAGGACTCGACGCGCTTATTGCCAAAAAGGCCAATGAGTCTCGCTTAAAAAAATGGTTAAATAAGTTAAATGTTGGAAATCTTATATATGTATTTTATTTTTTAAAAGAAATTATGACATATCGCCCGGTTCATGTACGAATTACTGTTGATGAAACCGAATACGAATTTTCAAATACTTGGCTCGTAGCGGTATGTAATCAACCATACTATGGGGGAGGAATGAAAATATCCCCTCAATCCAACTATAACGATGGATTGTTAGATTTAGTCGTCATCAGTAATATTCCCCGTTATCAACTGATTACCCTTTTTGCGAGCGTTTTCTGGGGCGGACATACGGGGTTAGACGGTGTGACCGTACTGAGGGGAAAAGAGTTTCATATTGAGAGTGAACGACCACTATTCATCCAGGCTGATGGAGAAACGGTAGGGAATACCCCTTTTCATGTTCGCTGTCGATCGAAGGCGTGGACGTTATTACGATAAAAAAAGTAGGTGTGAGGAATGAGTGGTGTGAACCGTTTTTTTCAAGCATATTTAGACGACATCTCGACCATTACGATTTTATTGCCATTTGATTATTTTGGCGGTCATTCTTCCACCTTTACCTTAAAGCAAGATCACCAAACAGTTCCGCTATCAATTGAACAAATTCATCATTTACACGATGCTATCAAATATGTTTGTAAATGTCCGATCACTCCATCATTTTGGAAAACGGTATATGTCATGGATGAAAGAGGCATTAAAACCGATTTACAAATCGGTGCTGTCATTCGAACAGCTATATTTGATGAAATGTTTTATTACGATGGAGATGATTTAGGGGCAAATTATCATCCGGAAGAAACCACTTTTAAAGTATGGGCGCCGACGGCTACGGAGGCGACCCTTATTATAAAAAAAGACGTATTCAGTGAAGAAGAACTGGTACCAATGACACGTAAGGAGCGGGGGGTTTGGCAAGCGATCGTTTCAGGAGATGTAGAAACATATCTATATCAATACGAGGTGTGCGTAAATCAAGTTCGAAATCGCGTGGTAGACCCATACGCCAAATCGGTTTCGTTAAATAGCGAATGGGGCTATGTCGTGGATATGAAAAAAACGAAAAGGCCTGTAGTTTCACTTCCACCTTTATCCTCCCCATTAGACTCCATCATTTATGAGATGCACGTCCGTGATTTCACGAAACATCCGAATAGCGGTATTTTAAAAAAAGGAAAATATTTAGGAGTAATTGAAAAAGATCGACAAGGAAAAGGCGGTTCGAAAACTGGTCTCGATTATTTAAAAGAATTAGGAGTCACACATGTGGAGTTGTTACCAGTAAATGATTTTGCTGGAGTGAGTGATGATCAACCTGACAAGCAGTATAATTGGGGATATAATCCGCTCTTTTTTAATTGTCCGGAAGGAAGTTATGCTACAAATCCATCCCATCCGTACAATCGAATTGTGGAATTAAAGGAAATGATTCATACGTTACAACAAGAAGGTATCCGCATCATTCTCGATGTCGTGTATAACCACGTTTATTTGCGTGAAGAGTCTTCTTTTGAGAAGCTTGTACCAGGGTATTATTTTCGCCATGATGCGTACGGTCATCCAGCTAACGGCACTGGTGTAGGCAATGATTTTGCTTCCGAACGGTTAATGGCACGTAAATTTATTTTAGACTCGGTTTCTTTTTGGTTAAATGAATATCATGTGAATGGCTTTCGGTTTGATTTAATGGGCATTTTAGATGTAGAAACGATGCAGGAAATAAGAAAACTAGCCGATCAATATGATTCGTCCATCCTTTTAATAGGGGAAGGATGGGATTTACCAACCCCGCTTCCATCGGAACAAAAAGCATCAATGAACAACCATGAAAAGTTACCAGGCATCGGATTTTTTAATGATCGTTTTCGAGATGTGGTAAAAGGAAGCTCTTTTGATTTAAATCATCGCGGTGTAGCGCTTGGAAATACCTCTAGTTTAGATGATGCGATTGAAGTGTTTACAGGAAGTGTAGGATATAAGCAAAACGGTCTTTTTTCATCCCCAACACAAACGGTCAATTATGTTGAGTGTCATGATAACCATACATTATGGGACAAATTGATTCATATTTTTTCGGAAAATGATAAATGGCTAGAACAACGCCACCGACTAGCAACATCGTTTGTACTTCTTGCTCAAGGTATCCCGTTTTTGCATAGCGGACAAGAATTTTTTCGGACAAAATACGGAGACGGAAATAGCTATAAAAGTCCAGATGAGGTGAACTGGTTAGATTGGGACCGTATGGAACAAAAGAAAGAGAATGTAGAATATGTAAAAGGGCTCATTCGTTTACGAAAAAGTCACGGAGCTTTTCGGTTATCAACTAAAGAATTGATTCAATATCATTTAGATGTAGAGGCGATTGATGGTACGTTGACCGCTTATTTTAAACAAGTAGGTGCGTACGGAAAGTGGGAATATTTGTATTTGATTATTCATCCCCTTGAATGGGAGCGGGAGTTCGTCTTGCCAAATCAACGCAAATGGTATTTAATTAGTGACGGAACAACGTTTTTTTCCACACCGGTTCCATGGACAAAAGAGGTATATCAAGTACCTCCTGTACGATGTGTCATTTTCGGTGGAAATAAATAAGATTGTCGAAAATTGAACCTACTTGACGAGGAGAGTCTATTAGAGATAAAATTTATTGAGATAGCTATTGTCGTGTTTGTCGAAAAGTATCAATAGCTGTCTTTTTTATTTCAGCTAGATTTTATAGCGAAACAATTGAAGGTGAAGGAAGTTGGAACATTTATTTGGTCAAGGGTGGGAAATCAGGCCAGCAGGAGGAGCAACTGGAGAAGCTTTTTTTGCCCAATATCAAGAGCAAAAATTGTTTTTAAAACGAAATTCCTCACCATTTTTAGCTGTACTCTCCGCTGAAGGCATTGTCCCTAAATTAATTTGGACAAAGCGACTTGAAAATGGAGATGTGATTACAGCTCAAGAATGGTTAAATGGCCGGGAATTAGAACCCAATGAAATGAAGCATGAACGAGTGGCAAGGCTACTTAAAAAAATACACAGCTCAAGTCCCTTGTTGACGATGTTGAAACGGCTAGGGAAGACACCTTTTGAACCAGAAATGATGCTAGCTGAAGTGGAAACGAGATTAGATCGAGAAACGTATCAAATCTCGATTGTTCAGCAAGCCATTCAATTTTTACAAAAGGAGTTACCTTGCATTAAGCCGGATGAATACGTCGTTTGTCACGGGGATGTGAATCATAACAATTGGTTATTGTCTGAACGTGATGAGCTTTATTTAATTGATTGGGATGGAGCGATGATTGCTGATCCAGCCATCGATATCGGCCTGTTGCTTTATTGGTATATTAATGAAGAGCAATGGGAAGAATGGCTTTCCCAGTATGGCTTGCCGTTAACGAAGGAGTTAAAGGTTCGGATGAAATGGTACGTCATCTCCCAAACGCTATTATCAATCCAATGGCATAAAGATAAAGGGCGCGTTCGGGAAATGCACTATTGGATTGATTATTTGCATTCCATTTTATAAAAGTTGATTCATTCCATCGATCCATTGCGATAACTGATTTTGGTTTGAATGAATATGCACTTTTAAATCTGAGGAATTCTTCCCATCTTGACTGTATCGATAAATTTCTTGCAATATTGGCTTTATATTTTCATGGATATTTGTATTTACCATTAGAGATTTAATTAATCGTTCCAACTGTTCGCATTCGGCTATCGATCCACAACAATCCATTTGTTGGTTCGTTAATATATCGAGTAACAACTCTATTTGGTTGTTATGTGTTAATGGCATTTGGCCACAACCTTTCATGAAAGATTCGGAATTCACATTTAGCTTGTGAATTCCGTTTTTAATTATTCATGTAAAATCGAATTTCGGCTTGCGCCATAAAAAAAGGCGTGGTATGGTTTGAACGATAAAACGAAAATGAGGTGTCACTATGCGTTTACGGAACAAGCCTTGGGCAAAAGATAAAATCAAACAGTATCCGCAATACATTATTCCTACTCCAGAACAATATAAAGGAAAATGGAACGAACTATTTGGGAATACCAATCCATTGCACATTGAAATTGGGACTGGTAAAGGTCGCTTTATTACCGAAATGGCGAAAGCAAATCCCCATATTAACTATATCGGAATTGAACTGTACGAAAGCGTGATTGTTTCCGCATTGGATCGCTTAATTGAAGCAGAATTACCAAACGTAAAGCTGTTAAATGTAAATGCAAAAGACTTAAAAGAGTATTTTGCAAAAGGCGATGTCGAGCGGATTTACTTAAACTTTTCGGACCCGTGGCCGAAAAAACGACATGCTAAACGTCGGTTAACTTATAAATCTTTCTTAGAAATTTACGAAGATATTCTCGTTGATGAAGGCGAAATTCATTTTAAGACCGACAATCAAGGGTTGTTTGAGTATTCATTGATCAGCTTTTCTGAATATGGGCTCTTATTAAAATTTATTAGTTTAGACTTACACAACAGCGACTTTGAAGGTAATATTATGACCGAATACGAAGAAAAGTTTTCGTCGAAAGGACAACGGATTTATCGCTGTGAAGTGAAATATGTAAAGCGGTAACCGATGGGTCAGCGCCCGTCGGTTTTTTACATTAAAAAATCGGCCCTTCTATCTGAATTTGCTGAATGTTACAATTATAATAGAAAAGGAGGATAGGATAATGGACAAACTCACACACGGTTCATTAACTTTTACATGGTTAAACGGTGGGGTCACTCATTTAGATGGCGGTGCTATGTTTGGGGTTGTTCCAAAACCGCTATGGTCGAAAAAATATCCTTGTAACGAGAACAATCAAATTGAGTTACGGACCGATCCGATTTTTTTTGAATGGAATGGCAAAAAAGTGATGATTGAGTCAAGTATCGGTGTAGGGAAATTAACTGATAAACAAAAACGGAATTATGGAGTTACCGAAGAATCGTCTGTTGATCAAAGTTTGGAACAACTAGGCTTTACACGAGAAGACATTGATATTATTTTAATGACGCATTTGCATTTTGATCATGCATGTGGATTAACGATGTGGGAAGGCGACAAACTTGTTTCGGCTTTTCCAAATGCAAAAATTTATACATCCCGAGTGGAATGGGATGAAATGAGAGATCCGAACATTCGCTCCAGAAATACGTATTGGAAAGAAAACTGGGAGCCCATTGCCGACCAAGTGATTACTTTTGAAGAGGAAATGGAAATTGATGTAGGTTTAAGAATGGTGCATACGGGCGGTCATAGTGATGGGCATGCTATCATTCTCTTGGAGCATGAAGGTGAAACCTTTGTTCATTTAGGAGATTTGTTACCAACCCATGCGCATCGAAATCCGTTATGGGTGTTGGCATTCGATGATTATCCGATGGATTCGATTCACCAAAAGCAAAAATGGATTCCTTATACGATTGAAAAAGATGCATGGATTTTGTTTTATCATGACGCATTTTATCGTGCCATTAAATGGGATGAAGAGGGAAATATCACACAATCCATTCCACGCACAAAATAACCCCCTAGTCTTTCGGGGGTTTTTTGTTTGTTAAATTTTATAAACATCCATAATAGCGCCGGTATAAGCATCCGCTATAAACTCGTATTGCTCCACACCATCAGACACCGTACGGGAGATCCCTCCGCGGTACACTTTCGTTTGTAAAGCCGATTTCGTATACGGTTCCGGTGTTGTCATAATCCAAGAGCCATGTACAGGTCCTTGCGCCTTAAACATTTTTTTAACTTTATTTAGGACGAGTTCAGAAGAAACATACGTTTTTTCATTGATGGCTCGTTTAACGAAATACGTAGCGGCTAATCCTAGAGTGAGACCGTAAATAAATGATTTCCACTTCAATGAATCGTTCCTCCCATCCCTATATTTTGATGAGGATGTATATCCGCACCGAGTTCTCCCATTTATTTTACCATACATATCCTCTCTTATCCTTTACTATAATAAGGATTCATATTTTTCTGATGTTTAACCTTTGTTATGGTTTCGAAAGTTCTGTAAAATAGAACATGTACATAAAAGATAATCGGGAAACTAATGAAAAAAGGAGATTAAACATGAATCACGAACTGTTTAAAACATTAACTGAATTGCCTGGAGCTCCAGGAAATGAACATGCTGTTCGAAAATTTATGCGTGAACAGTTGGAAAAATATGCGGATGAAGTGGTACAAGATCGTCTAGGTAGTATTTTCGGTGTGAAACGAGGTAATGAAGAAGGACCAACGATCATGGTCGCCGGCCATATGGACGAAGTTGGTTTTATGGTGACCTCTATTACGGATAACGGGATGATTCGCTTTCAACCGTTAGGCGGATGGTGGAGCCAAGTATTATTAGCTCAGCGCGTGCAAATTATAACAGACAACGGACCAGTCATTGGTGTCATCGGTTCGATTCCTCCGCATTTGTTGAATGAGGAACAACGAAAAAAACCGATGGAAATGAAAAATATGTTGATTGATATTGGAGCCGATGACCGTGAAGATGCTGAAAAAATTGGTATTAAACCAGGTCAACAAATTGTTCCAATTTGTCCATTTACACCAATGGCTAATAAGAAAAAAATTTTAGCAAAAGCGTGGGACAACCGATACGGATGTGGTTTGTCCATTGAATTGTTAAAAGAATTGAAAGATGAGACATTGCCAAATATTCTTTATTCAGGTGCAACGGTGCAAGAAGAAGTCGGTCTTCGCGGAGCACAAACGGCGGCAAATATGATTAAGCCAGACTTGTTCTTTGCTTTAGATGCAAGTCCAGCGAACGATATGACAGGCGATAAAAAAGAATTCGGTCATTTAGGAAAAGGAGCACTTATTCGTATTTTAGACCGCACGATGGTTACACATAAAGGCTTGCGAGAATTTGTCCTCGATATGGCAGAAACGCACGATATTCCATACCAATATTTCGTGTCTGCGGGTGGCACGGATGCTGGACGCGTTCATACGTCTAACGACGGGGTACCTAGTGCGGTCATTGGTATTTGCTCACGCTATATTCATACACATGCGTCCATTATTCATGTAGACGATTATATAGCGGCGAAAGAGTTGCTCATTCGTCTTGTGAAAGCGTGTGATGCATCGACCGTTGAGACCATTAAACAAAACGGTTAATGAAAAGGGAGATACCGGGGTAACCCGGTTTCTTTTATCCTGATAGAAAGCAGGGATGTCATTATGCTGATTGCCATTGGTTCAACAAATCGAACGAAAGTACAGGCAGTGAAAAAAATTTGCTCGCATCATTGGAAGGACGTCACATTCCTAGAAGTGAAGGCACCTTCTCAAGTAAACGACCAACCATTTTCCGATGAAGAGACAATTAAAGGAGCCATTCATCGAGCCCAATATTGTCTAGAACATACGGATGCCTCCCTTGCCTTTGGATTAGAAGGTGGAGTAGCGGAAACACCGTTTGGCCTGTTTCTTTGTAATTGGGGGGTACTTTTAACAAGAGAAGGAAAAGAGTATATTGCCGGGGGAGCTCGGATACGTTTACCGGAAGCGATTGCTGAGAGGTTAAGAAAAGGGGAAGAATTAGGTCCAGTGATGGATGATTATAGCCAACAAACTGGAGTGAGATTTAAAGAAGGGGCGGTTGGCATTTTAACTGGGGGACTTATTACCCGTGATGTGATGTACGAACATATCGTGCAATTATTAGTAGGTCAGTGGAAACAAAAACGTGGAGGGTGTTAATTGGCCCTCCACGTATTAAATTTTTATTCTTCAAACACATAGGAAAGGACGTCTAAGGCTTGGTCAATCGTTTCGACGGTAACATTTGCTTTTCGAGAAAGTTCTTTTAACGGATGATGAAGGGATGCTGGACGAATTAATATGAGCGGTTTTCCAAGGGTAGCTGCTGCACTCGCATCCATGGCCGTATTCCATTGCTTATATTTTTCACCAAATAGCGCAATGACAACATCCGCTTTTTGCATTAAAATTTGAGTCCGTAAATTGTTGATGCTAGATGCGGCTTCGTCACGATAAATCGGATTCGGTTGTGGACCTAAAATCTCTTCACCGATGAGATCCGAACGGTCGTGATTTTCCATCGGACCGACAAAGCGTAGTGGGAGGTTTTTCGCTTCTGCTTTTTCTTTTAATTGTTTTCGCCAATCACTATGAATTTCTCCAGCTAAATAGACGGTTAATTCCACGGGAATCCCTCCATATGTTGAATTTTTCATAATATTGTATCATATAAGCTCGGATGGTTCATGGATTCTTTTATGCTAGTTGTCAAATTATCCAGAACAGTTGTATGATTAAAAAAGTGAATGTGTACGAGGAGGCAAATCGATGAAGAAGCTGTTTTTATTTTTCCTCATCCTGTCAATGATGTTAGCCGGTTGCAGTATGAGCGAGGCTGATGTAAAAAGTAAGGCTCCTTTAAAGGTTCAAAGTGAACTTGCGAAGGAAGGAATGGAGCCAAATGAAAAAATCGGTTCGTATCAACTATTTTTACCGTTTGGCATGAAAGTGAAAGAGAACACAAAAAATAATATATTTTTAAAAAAAGGCTCTCAAACATATCTGTTGTTTATCAATAAAAACGAAGGGCTCGATAGCCAAGTATTGTATCAACAATCCACAATGCAAGATGATAATGTAATCGTCAATGAAACTTTTGAAAAAGAAGGAAAGTTCGGCTACTTGCTTGTTACAAAGGTTCAAGAAAAAGAATATGAAGTGATCGTGGGAATTGGCGGAATAAAGATGACAACTGTAACAACATTAAACGATGTTGTAGAACAAGCAGAACTTATGATGCGTGTCGTGGATTCCATTCAATGGTCGTAAATGATGAAGGAGGTTCGTTTTAAGGGCCTCTTTTTTATTTTGCTCTGTTAAACGATACTGTTTATATTTATACATTTCGCTTGTGGCGGACGCTTTCCGCGGGCAAGCCGCAAGCCGCTTCCCTCGCTACGCTCAAGTAACGGTCTTGCGGCTTCTTGTTCCCGCTGAAGTCGCCGCTTTTCGCTTCAGTGCTAAAAATCAACAATGAAATATAACATAGCCTTTATTTTAAAAATTGGAGAAATTCTTAAGGGAAACTGGACAAATTTGTATAAAATCAAAAAAGATGATAGACAAATTAAACAGGTGTCTTTACACTAGTAATGTATCAAAAAGAAGGAGGAATGTCGATGAAAGCATTTTTACAGAAAAAATGTGTGCATTTATCGGCAAAAGTGTATTTTGTCGATGCGCTTAGTTATATGGCACTCGGTTTATTTGGTTCTTTAATTATCGGACTTATTATAAAAACGATTGGTGTTCAATTAGGATTGCCTTTTTTTACTGAAATGGGTACGCTGGCGATGAGCTTATTGGGTCCTGCTATCGGGGCTGCGGTAGCGTACGGGCTTGGTGCACCGCCGCTTGTGTTATTTGCAGCTGTCGTGACAGGGGCGGCGGGAGCGACACTTGGAGGACCTGCAGGAAGCTTTGTTGCTGCATTAATTTCGACGGAAATCGGTAAGTTAGTCAGTAAAGAAACAAAAATTGATATTATTTTAACTCCGTTTGTAACGATTTTTGTTGGATATGCCGTCGCCTCTTTTATTGGCCCTGAAATTGATGCATTTATGAAAATGTTTGGTAGTTGGATTAGCTGGGCGACAGAACAACGACCGATTGTGATGGGAATGCTTGTGGCGATATTAATGGGCTGGGCGTTAACCGCTCCGATTTCGAGTGCGGCCATTGCGATCATGCTTGATTTAAGCGGAATTGCTGCCGGGGCAGCGACCATTGGATGTAGTGCACAAATGATTGGTTTTGCCGTAAGTAGCTATCGTGAAAACAAATTCGGTGGCTTCCTTGCCCAAGGATTAGGGACATCGATGCTGCAAGTACCAAACATTGTTCGTAATCCGTTGATTTTAATCCCACCTACCGTAGCCGGACTTGTTCTTGCCCCAATCGGAACAACGGTTTGGGTGATGGAAAATGTGGCGGCAGGCGCTGGAATGGGAACGAGCGGCTTAGTTGGTCAAATTATGACCCTTGAGACGATGGGCTTCTCTGTTGATGTCTTAATGAAAGTTCTTCTGTTGCATTTTGTTGGACCTGCCGTCATTAGCCTGTTAATATCAGAATATATGAGAAAGAAAGGCTGGATTAAACCAGGTCAAATGACCATTCAAACAGGAGGAAATTAACATGGAAAAATTAATATCGATTGAACAATTCCAACAAATAAAAGAAGAAGGAAAGACGATTTTCCTCTTTTCAGCAGATTGGTGTCCAGATTGTCGCTTTATTGAACCAGTATTACCTGAAATTGAAAATAAGTATACGGACTACCAATTTGTTTACGTTGACCGTGATCAATTCATTGACTTATGTGCTGAACTAGATGTGTTTGGCATTCCAAGCTTTATTGCCTATGAAAACGGCAAAGAAATCGGTCGATTCGTCAGCAAAGATCGGAAAACGAAAGAAGAGATTGAACAATTTATCGAAAGCTTATAATTATTCGCCGTGATTTTATATCACGGCTTTTTTTATTTTGTTCGAACAAAAAATTAGTGTAAAATGGATGGGGTAGTACATCGCCTATCTCCTAAGAGGAGGTTTTTTTCTTGAATGTGAGAACATTAAAAAATAAACTACAAAAACGGTTGGAACATCCAGAGCGGACCTTCCATTTTGATTCCAAAAAAGATACGTTGCGAATTGAAAATACGGAAACTCAAAAAGGAATTACGATTTCGTTACCACCCATTGTAGCAAAATGGGAAGATGTTGGGGACAAAGCCATCGATGAAGTGGTCTATTATGTGGAAGAAGCACTTAGCGTCATGGGAAAAGAGCAAACAGTGAATGATGAGGAAAAAAAGATTTTCCCTGTCATTCGCTCGACCTCATTTCCTAAAGAGGCGAAGGAAGGGGTTTCATTCGTATACGATGACCATACAGCTGAAACCCGGATTTATTATGCGCTCGATTTAGGTTCGACGTATCGACTGATCGATGTTGAATGGCTCGAAAAGAAGGGATGGAGTCATGAACATGTGCGTCAAACCGCCTTGTTCAATGTCCGATCTTTACCGACACCGGTGAAAAAAGATGAAGTAGCCGGAAACGTGTTTTACTTTTTAAATACAAATGATGGGTACGATGCAAGCCGTATTTTAAACCAATCCTTTTTAAAAGAAATGGAACGGAAAATCAAGGGTACGATGGCGATTGCCGTTCCACATCAAGATGTTCTCATTTTTGCGGATATTCAAAATGACCAAGGATATGACGTCCTCGCCCAATTAACAATGAGTTTCTTTACAAATGGGCATGTTCCAATTACGGCACTTTCCTTCTTATACGAAGAAGGGGAACTTGAACCGATTTTTATTTTAGGTAAAAATCGTAAACGATGAAAGGAGATACTGAAATGAACGTTTTTTATAACAAAGAAGGAATTGGGGATACGCTCATTATTACGTTAAAAGATGTGGCTAAAGACGATTATGCTTACGAAAAGAAAGGAAATGTTGTACGCATTTATAAAGAAGAGACGAACGAAACAACTGGGTTCAACATTTTCTCGATTTCTGAGTATATGACCATCGAAGCTAATGGAACGGTCGAATTGAACGAAGAAATGTTACATAAAATCAATGACATAATTAAAGAAGCTGGCTTTGATGAAACGCTCAATACGGACTTGTCTCCTAAATTTGTTGTTGGCTATGTGAAAGAAAAAGTGAAGCATCCGAATGCCGATAAATTAAGCATCTGCCAAGTGGATGTTGGCAATGAAGTACTACAAATTGTCTGCGGCGCACCAAACGTGGATACTGGTCAAAAAGTTGTTGTCGCTAAAATTGGTGCGGTTATGCCGAGTGGAATGGTCATTAAACATGCAGAACTGCGAGGCGTTCCTTCTAGCGGGATGATTTGTTCTGCACGCGAATTAAATTTACCAAATGCTCCACAAGAAAAAGGCATTCTTGTATTATCAGATGAATATGAGGTTGGTCAACGTTTCAATTTTAATCTCGCTTGACATACATCGGGGGACATGTCTCCCGATTTTTTTATTTCATTCGAGTATGCTGGTTGATCCATAGGAAAACGAACATCATGGTGAAAAAAATGGACAATGAACGCCATTCAATCAAAATCGGTCTAATGTCTTAAAAATATAGGTGGAAAGGCATTTTTTTCACCTATTATTGGATTCCTTTCCCACAAAAGGCGTGAAATTGTTAAAATAGTAGTGAATACAACAGAAAGAGTGATTACATATGAATTGGTTAAAGAAAATGATCGCCTTTTTCAAAGCGGAAGATATATATGAATCAATTGAAGAAGTTGCTCCGGCGAAAGAACAACCAATCCAAATAACGCAACAGATTGAAAAGAAAAAAGATATAGAAGCCCGAGTGGCTTACCACTATCCGAAAGGGCAATTTCGGTTTCCGCTCATTCCAGATGAGGAACCAAAGCGAAAGCGTCCACCGCGAAAGGCATCACATGTAAAAGAAGAAAGAAACACTCGTCCTGTGTCAAGTTCAGAATTATCATCAACATCGGAACGAAAGGAATCAATCTCCGTTCAACGTAAGCCGTTTCAGCCGACGGAAATTCCTTCACCGATCTATGGATTTCAGCGTCCAAAACAATTGCAAACGGTGGAGCCGATGTTTAGAAAAGCTCAAGAGGTAGAACCGGCATCTAAGCCGATTTTGGAGGAAGTGGTCACCCAAACTAAAAATGAAAATGAACATGTAATGCCGGTGACCGAATCAATTTCACACCAATATGAACAAGAAACGACCGTTTATCAAGAAAAACCATTTGAACATCCTGTCGCCAAGGAAGCTGGACGACAAGCTACCAAAATCGTGAAGAACGACGTAGAACAGCGTGAACAACCGGTTGAACAACTGCAACCAAAGGCAATAGAACTAAAAGACGAAACCGAGGTAACAGTCCAAGAACCCCAAATTGCAGCTGAAAAGCTAGAAAAAGAACGGCCACGACGAAAAACGATTCCGTTTAACGTTATCATGTTAAAGCAAGATAAAGAACGGTTACAAAAACAGTCACCTATCCAACAAACTAAACGTCCAATAGAAAAACAAGATGAAAGACAACCAGCGCCGTCTTCTCAGCCGACCCATACGAAGGTAAGTAACGAAGGAGATTACCACTTACCGTCGATTCACTACTTAACCCCACCTGTTCAAACGACCGTTGATAAAGAATGGGTAAACAAGCAAGCCCATCTTCTAAATGATACGTTAAAAAACTTTAACGTACGGGCGAAAGTCGTTCACGTTACTCAAGGTCCATCGGTAACAAGATTTGAAGTACAGCCGGAACCTGGGGTGAAAGTCAATAAAATTACAAATTTAGCAGATGATATTAAATTAAGTTTAGCTGCTAAAGATATTCGAATTGAAGCACCGATACCTGGAAAGCATACGATCGGAATTGAAGTACCCAATCGGCAAAGTCGTCCGGTATTTTTAAGTGAAATCATCGGTAAGCCCATGTTCCAAGAAAACGAATCCCCGTTAACGGTAGCACTTGGATTAGATATCGCCGGTCAGCCGGTTATTGCTGATTTGCAAAAAATGCCTCACGGGTTAATTGCTGGAGCGACCGGTTCAGGGAAAAGTGTATGTATTAACACAATGTTAGTTAGTCTATTATTTAAAGCTACACCAGAACAGCTCCGGTTATTGTTAATTGATCCGAAAATGGTGGAACTCGCTCCGTATAACCGAATTCCACACTTGATTAGTCCAGTCATTACCGATGTGAAAGCAGCGACAGCAGCTTTAAGATGGGCGGTTGAAGAAATGGAACGTCGCTATGAACTATTTGCCCAGATCGGAGCTCGTGATTTAAAACGCTATAATCAGCTAGCTGAGAGGGAAGGTCGTGAACATCTCCCATACATTGTGATCGTCATTGATGAATTAGCAGATTTAATGATGGTTTCACCAGCAGATGTCGAAGAAGCGATTTGTCGAATTGCTCAAAAAGCTCGGGCGTGCGGCATTCACTTAATTGTTGCAACACAGCGACCTTCCGTTGATGTCATTACCGGTTTAATTAAAGCGAATATCCCGACACGAATTGCTTTTTCCGTTTCCTCACAAGCAGATTCACGAACCATTATTGATATGGGCGGAGCAGAAAAATTATTAGGAAAAGGAGACATGCTATATTTAGGAAACGGATCGTCCAAACCCGTTCGTTTACAAGGAACGTTTGTCTCTGATGAAGAAATAGATGAAATTGTACAGCATGTGCGCAAGCAGCGAGAGCCATCGTATTTATTTGCACAAGAAGAATTAATGAAAAAGTCTCAATCGTTTGAGGAAGAAGATGAACTGTTTTATGAAGCGTGTGAGTTTGTCGTTGAGCAAGGTGGGGCCTCTACATCCAGTTTGCAACGACGATTCCGAATTGGATATAACCGTGCCGCTCGGTTAATTGACATGATGGAGCAACACGGCATTATTTCCGAAGCAAAAGGAAGCAAGCCACGGGACGTGCTAATTTCAGAACAAGATTTGGAAACCATCTTAGATACTAGTACAATATCGTAAAGCATGGTATTCTATATTTTGTGTATGTAAAAGCTTTCTTCCATTTCGTTTGCGCCTGTGGCCTTCTTTTTCGTAGGAAATACTTCGGATGGTAAGGGGATCAAAAATATGAAAGAAATAGAGTTAAAGATGCAAGGAAAAATAAAACGGTTAACGAATAAAACGTTTAAATTCGATGAGCGGATTAAGGATGGATGGTTTTCTGCTGTTTATTTTTTAAAAACGCGCGAAATTGTGAAAAAATATTGTCCTGATAATATTGTGACGATGCAATTTTTCCAAAAGAAGCACGCCGTCCTATGTGGAACGGATGAAGTCATAGCGCTAGTGAAAACGTTTGCTGATAATCCAGACGATTTAGAAATTTATTCGTTAAAAGATGGCGATAAAATCAGTCCATTTGAGACGGTATTAACCATTACCGGTCGCTATCAAGATTTCGGCTATTTAGAAGGAATTATTGATGGCATTTTAGCTCGTCGTACATCCGTGGCAACGAACGTTTATAACGTCGTAAAAGCGGCTGGCATTTCAGGGAAACAAAAGCCTGTCATCTTTATGGGGGACCGCGACGATCACTATACACAGCAAGCAGGAGATGGATACGCAGCTTATATTGGAGGTTCTACCGCTCAAGCTACTCACGCGATGAACGAATGGTGGGGCAAACAAGGAATGGGAACGATGCCTCATGCGCTTATCCAGCTATTTAATGGGGATATTGTCGCTGCCACGAAAGCGTATCATGAAACATTCCCAGATGATGATTTAATTGCGCTTGTCGATTACAATAACGATGTCATCACGGACGCGTTAAAAGTCGCACGTGTGTTTGGTGATAAATTAAAAGGAGTTCGTGTCGATACCTCTCGTACGATGATTGATAAATACTTTTTACGGAATCAACATTTACTTGGAACGTTTGATCCACGTGGTGTCAACGCAGAGCTTATTTTTGCTCTTCGAAAAGCATTAGATGATGAAGGCTATCATCACGTGAAAATTGTCGTATCCGGTGGTTTTAACGAAGAGCGTATTTTAGAATTTGAAAAACGTGGCGTTCCGGTGGATATGTATGGGGTAGGAAGCAGCTTATTAAAAATAAACATCGGTTTCACTGGTGACAATGTCATGCTGAATGGAAAGCATCAAGCAAAAGCAGGTCGTCGCTACCGTCCAAATCCACGATTAGAAAAAGTAGACTAAATATCATTGGGCCCAAAGCAACAGATGGGCTCAATTTTTTTCCATTGAACTAATAAAAAAACAGTGATATGTTAACGTTGAGTTTAATAGCACAACCGTTTCTTCAAATGACTCTCATGGTCATACATCAAAAAAAGTGGTATAATGAGTCAGTATAAAAGGAAACAATGTAATGATTAGCGAATGTCGTACGGATATCATTTTTCAAATGGTGTCATATACTGCTTAATGATAGACAATTGTTGGAGGTTCAATATATGACAGTATACCATTTTGTAGGGATTAAGGGTTCTGGGATGAGCGCGCTTGCACAAATACTTCACGATATGAAGTATGATGTGCAAGGGTCAGATTATGAAAAATACTTTTTCACTCAGAAAGCCCTTGAAGAAGCAAATATAAAAATCCTACCATTTCAAAAAGAAAACATTCAACCAGGAATGACGGTCATTGCAGGAAATGCGTTTCCAGATACCCATGAAGAAATTGAAGAGGCAAGGAAATTAGGAGTTCCTGTGATTAGGTACCATAAGTTTTTAGGCGACTTTATGCAAAAATTCACTAGTATTGCTGTAACCGGAGCTCATGGAAAAACCTCAACAACAGGTCTTCTTGCTCACGTGATGAAAGGAGCAAAACCGACGTCCTATTTAATTGGAGATGGTACGGGAAAAGGAGAACAAGATTCACAATACTTTGTGTTTGAAGCGTGCGAATATCGACGCCATTTCTTGTCATACTTCCCTGACTATGCCATCATGACGAATATCGATTTTGACCATCCAGACTATTTTGCGAACATAGATGATGTGTTTTCTGCCTTCCAAGAAATGGCTTGGCAAGTGAAGAAAGGAATCATTGCTTACGGAGACGACGAATATTTACAAAAAATTCAAGCAAAAGTACCTGTCTTATTTTACGGGTTTGGTGAAGAAAATGACTTCCAAGCGCGTAACGTTGTGAAAGAGACGACTGGGACGACTTTCGATGTGTTTGTCCGTAATACGTATTTTGCGACATTTAAAATTCCAGCGTTTGGTGACCATAACGTTTTAAATTCTCTAGCCGTTATTGCCTTGTGCCATTACGAAGATATTGATTTAGACATTGTGAAAGAACGGCTAGCGACGTTTGAAGGAGTGAAACGTCGTTTTACAGAAAAAACGGTAGGTGACCAAATTTTAATTGATGATTACGCTCATCATCCAACCGAAGTAAAAGCAACGATTCAGGCGGCTCGTCAAAAATATCCAGACCGTGAGATTGTCGCGGTATTCCAACCGCATACGTACACAAGAACGCAAGCCTTTTTAAACGAATTTGCTGAGAGCTTACGTTTAGCTGATTACGTCTATTTATGTGAGATTTTCGGTTCTGCTCGCGAACATGTCGGAAAGCTCTCCATTGATGATTTGCAGGAAAAAATTGACGGCTCACGCATATTAAACGAAGATGATCCGTCGATATTAGAAACCCATCGAAATAGTGTTCTTTTATTTATGGGAGCGGGCGATATTCAAAAGTTTCAACAAGCGTATGAACAATTTTTAGCTCAAAAAAATCAATAAGATACAACGGCCTTTTCTCGGAAGTTCGTCGAGAAAAGGCCGTTGTTGTTGAAAAAGGATAGTTGAAAAAAGTGTCTAAAAAAAGAATATGACTGAACCTGATATCCCATGTATCTTATTTTAAGTTTTCTGGGTTTAAACACTCTAATTCTGGAATAACGAAGCGTCCGTCTTTTCGAATTAACACATCGTCAAAGTAAATTTCTCCGCCGCCGTACTCCGGACGTTGAATCATGACCATATCCCAGTGGATGTTGGAGTGGTTGCCGTTGTAGGCATCGTCATAACATTGTCCTGGTGTAAAGTGGAAGCTGCCGTCGATTTTTTCATCGAATAAAATGTCTTGCATCGGATGTAATATGAACGGATTGACACCAATTGCGAATTCACCGATGTATCGAGCACCTTCATCTGTATCAAATATGTTGTTAATGCGTTCTGTGTCGTTGGCAGTGGCTTCGACAATTTTTCCGTCTTTAAACGTTAGTTTGACGTTTTCAAAGGTAAATCCTTGGTATGGAGATGGAGTATTAAACGAAATGACGCCGTTAACGGATTCACGAACTGGCGCAGTATACACTTCTCCGTCTGGAATGTTCATGCGACCGGCACATTTCACTGCTGGAATGTCTTTAATGGAGAACGTTAAATCCGTACCGGGACCGGTAATGCGTACTTTGTCAGTTTTGTTCATTAAGTCGACTAACGCATCCATCGCTTTGTCCATTTTGCCGTAATCTAAGTTACATACATTAAAATAAAAATCTTCAAACGCTTCGGTACTCATTTTCGCTAATTGAGCCATGGATGCGTTTGGATAGCGGAGTACGACCCATTTTGTTTTTGGTACGCGAATATCCCGATGAACTTTTTTCTGAATGGTATTTCCGTGAATCTTCATTTTTTCGTCAGGTACATCGGCTAGTTCGTTAATGTTATCCCCGGAACGTAAGCCGATGTATGCATCCATTTGTTCCATCACTTGGGCTTCAAATTGAGCCATCATTTCAAATTGCTCTTCTTGGGCTCCCATTAACAAAGCGCGATCGACTTGATGGTCTTTTAGTAAAACGAACGGATAGCCTCCTGCTGCATACGCCTCTTTTACAAGGGCGGTCACTAATTCGCGCTGAAGTCCGAAGTTTTCAATTAACACTTTTTCGCCTGGTTGTAGCTGAACGGAATAGTTGATTAAATTTTTCGCTAACGTTTCAATACGTGGATCCTTCATCATCATTCCTCCAATGTATGTATTCATCCAACTTCTATTCTAACCGAAAACGACGAAAAATTTGAAGAATACATTCGAAATAGATCGAATATTGAGGAACGAATAATGGAAAAAAATGCAGGAATTTTCATTTCGCTCAAGAATGTATTAAAATCAGGTTAAACCTATTACATAAGGGTAGAGTCATAGTGGAGGTGTCAGAACGATATGAGCATCATATTGTATATAAGTGTAGCCATTATTGCCATAGCGTTTACCGTTTTAGTTGTATTTTTATCACGTACGCTACAATCTTTACAAAAGACATTAGATCGCGTGTCCACTACGTTAGAAGGACTTGAGCGTCAATTAGAAGGGGTAACGAGTGAAACGAAAATTTTACTTTCGAAAACAAATGAGTTAGCCTCTGATTTACAAAAGAAATCAGAGCGTTTAAATAGCGTAGTCGATGCAGTAACAGAAACAGGAACGGCGATTCGTAAAGTAAATGATTCCATTCAACAAGTATCAGCTACTATACAAGGAGCCGTCGAGAAAAATCAAGAAAAAATCTCACAAGTTGTTCAATGGGGAAATGTGTTGCTTGAATTAAAGGACAAATGGAAGCAGCGAAAAGAAAAACGTGCATTTACATCAAAAGATGTTGAACATACACCACAACCATCGGGAGTTTCCCAACGATCCAATTAAAATTTATAAGGGGAGGAATTTTTCATGGAGAAAGAACTAGAAAAGAAAGAACAAACGAGAGAACAAACAGTTCATGTGAAAGAGTTTCTTATTGGTACGTTTGTCGGTGGGCTAGTTGGAGCTACCACAGCACTCTTATTCGCACCAAAGTCAGGAAAAGACTTGCGCCATGATATTCAAGAACAAAAAGATCTTCTCCTTAACAAAACGAATCAGTATCGTGAACTAGTCGTTGAAAAAGGCAGTGAGTTAGCCGCTGCGGCGAAAGAAAAAACGGTAGCGCTAACAGATGCCGTGCAAAGTCAATCAAAAGATTTGTTAAACAAGGTAAAGCCGCTTCGTGCAAAAAATGAAGATGCGCCTGTACAAGAAGAAGTACCTACTGAAGAAGAGGTGCAACAAAAGCTAACCGAAACGGAGCAAGCGTTAGAAGAAGTAGAAAACCAATAACAGAAACAAAGTTAATTATTTGCCAAAAAAGTAGTGAAGTGCTATGATGACTTCACTACTTTTTTTAAGGGGAGGATTGTATGGAGCGTATTCGCTCGATTGAGGAGTTTCTATCTCTCATTGAATCTGAAGACAATTTTTACTTCTTAAAGCATAGCGCCACTTGTCCCATCAGTATGAATGCGTATCGTGAGTACGAATCTTTTGTTACGGATGAACAAGTTAAAGGATACTATCTTGTTGTCCAAGAAGATCGTCCGTTATCTAATTACATTGCGGACACGTATAGTATCCGGCATGAATCACCTCAAGTTTTCCTCTTCCAAAACGGCAAGCCGGTTTGGCATACATCTCACTGGAATATTACAAAGGAACAACTGCAAAAAACGACAAGATAATGAAGAAGGCAGCCTCTGTATACTGAAAAGGGGCTGCCTATCATTTATTTTATGTTGTTTTCGTTGATTTCCATTTTAATTCTAATTCGTCACCATGTTGAATCGGTTCATAGAAAGTACATTCTACTCCATTTTTTAATATCGTAAACGAACGTTGTTCCGTTGAAGGTCGATTGACCTCTACATATCGGAACAAATCTTGGAAAATAAAAGGTTTCGTTGGAAGTATATCGATTTGAAGCGAATCACCAATATACATGCGCTCTTCTCCTGTAAGTTGTTTCCCATCCCGTATGACTGAAACAATTTGTTGCTCTAATGTTACCCGTTCTCCGTTAAAGAGTACCACAATGGTATGTTTCATGTTTAATTGTTTCGTTTGAAGTATTTCACTTAATGTCGGATGCTGATATGGGACAATTTCAATGACGTCCCCGTCTTGGAACGGACTGGACGGTTTTACTTGACGATCGTTTAACAAGAGTTGTCCCGAAAACTTTGGAAAAAAGGTCGCTTTTCCATTCCATTGTACATAAAACGGTCTTATTTTTTCTTTTAATTGGGTAAGCTGTAATTGATCTAATAGTTGTTCAATCGTTTTTGGAAACCGAACTTCTACAACATCTTTATCAACAAGAACTTGATCTAATGAAGCTTTTCGACCATTTACTTCAATAACTGGATGAATCGTATATGGTTTCCCTTGAATCGTTACCGTTTTAGCAGCAAACGTTTCATCAAACAGGTCATTTAACGTTACGCGAGCTGATCGTCCGTCTATTCCAGGAATGATGGTAATTTTATCTCCGTTTTTCACGGGAGTGTCAAAGGAGGCTTTCGTTCCGTTTAGTAATATCGTTGGCGGGTGTCCGTGTTCACCAGGTAGAGTGAGCGACTGTCCATTAACCGTGATGATGGACGCCATTCCTGGTTTACCGTATAGTTTTGACACTTTTAGACCAGCTGTTAATACACAGTCTCCAATAGTTAAAGACTTCACTTCAAATACGCGAACAGGTTGATCATTGACATAAACGGTTACGTATTGAACCGGCGACTGTTGTGCAGCGATTGCAATACCTATAGGTGTGACAAATTCAGGACCTTTCGGTAAATCGTTTTCCATGACTAGCTGCTGAATTGCCTCTGTTCCACGAATGGCTACCCGATTTTCAGGTAACTGTAATTGTTGAGCGATTGTTTTCGGTAAATGTGGTGTTAAGCTTCCACCACCTACGAGCATTACCGCTTTTGGTGGTTTGTTGTTATTTAGACGTAAAATTTCTTCACAAATGGATTTGGCTAGTTTTTCAATGGAAGGGGATATTTGTTGAATCACTTCTTCTTTTGGAATTGTTGTTTCAAATCCTAAAATATCGGTGATCGTAATCGAATCCTTCGCAATCAGTTCTCTTTTCGCTTGTTCTGCTTTTGGGAAATCGAGTAAGTATTGGTCGCTAATAGCTTCTGTAATTTCGTCTCCGGCAACTGGTACCATCCCATAAGCGATGACAGTTCCTTCATCGGTAATGGCTATATCAGACGTACCTGCACCAATATCAACAAGTGCTACATTTAAGCGACGCATCGATGGAGGAATCAGCACATTAATGGCCGCAATCGGCTCCAACGTTAACGCTTCCATTTCTAATTCTGCACGTTGGAGTGCGGTTATTAATGATTCGACTACCACTCTCGGTAAAAATGTAGCAATGATTTCAACCGATGCGGTATCTCCTCTTTGGTCAATTAAGTTTCCAATCTCTTCATCGTCTAAGTAATAATGAAGAACGGAATAGCCGACACAATAATAATGTTTGCTTGAATCTTGGACAAAGTTTTCAGCCGCTCTCACTTGAGCAGCTTGGACGGCGGACAATTCTAAATGAAGAATATCATCTTTTTGCAATATTGGTTTATTTTTAATGGAAATGGTGGCTTTTGAACGCTCTGTTCTTAAAGCGCGACCAGCAGCGGCTACGCAAACTCGTCGAAGAGGACCGTGTGTTTTTTCCAGTTCTTCTTTGATTTCTTTAATAATTTTTGATACCGACATGACATCATGAATTTGTCCATCAAGCATGGCCCGTTCTTGATGCTCTTTTATGACTGTGTCCTTAATGTAATAATTTCCTTCTTTTACTTCCATAATAATACCAACAACGGAACGAGTACCAATATCGAGTGAGAACATAATATTCTTCTGTTCCAAGACGATGCACCTTCTTTAAATTTTATTCATAGAATACTTTATCGCTTAAAAGCGTTTAATTATTAAAGATTTTTTTAGTGACATTTGGAAGATTATCCTATATAATTATCCCTAATATATTAGAAAATGTAACACAATTTAACTGTGCGGGGAAGAATTCATATATAGAATTATATGAATCTTTACTCAAGAACATGTACACTTGTTCATGAATGAACAAATAGAAAGGATGGAAACGATGAGTAACAAGGAGCTTGACCAATTACGTGAACAATTAGACGAATTAAACTTGCAAATTTTGAATTTAATTAATGAACGAGCACGTCTTGTTCAGGAAATTGGAAAAGTCAAAGAAAAGCAAGGGGTCAATCGCTATGACCCTGTACGTGAACGGAAAATGCTTAATTTAATTAAAGAGAACAACAATGGACCGTTTGCAGATTCAACCATTGAACATATCTTTAAAGAGATCTTTAAAGCAGGATTGGAACTACAAAAAGACGACCATCGAAAGGCATTACTTGTATCTCGTAAGAAAAAGCCAGAAGATACGATTGTAGAAGTGAATGGAGAAAAAATTGGCGACGGCAATCCTCATTTCATATTTGGACCATGTGCCGTCGAATCGTATGAACAAACAGCACAGGTTGCTGCAGCTGTTAAACAAAAAGGGCTGAAGTTACTACGTGGCGGGGCGTTTAAACCACGGACATCACCTTACGATTTCCAAGGACTAGGTATCGAAGGGCTTAAAATTTTAAAACAAATTGGGGACGAGTACGGTTTAGGTGTAATTAGTGAAATTGTAAACCCTGCAGATATTGAACCAGCCCTTGAATACTTAGATGTTATTCAAATCGGTGCAAGAAATATGCAAAACTTTGAATTGTTAAAAGCGGCAGGACAAGTTAATAAACCAGTACTATTAAAACGTGGATTGGCAGCAACGATTGAAGAATTCATCAATGCAGCTGAATACATTATGTCTCAAGGAAACGGTCAAATTATTTTATGTGAACGAGGCATTCGCACATATGAACGCGCTACTCGAAATACACTAGATATTTCAGCCGTTCCAATTTTAAAACAAGAAACTCATCTACCAGTGATTGTTGATGTTACTCATTCTACGGGTCGTAAAGATTTATTGTTACCTGCTGCTAAAGCGGCCATTGCGATTGGAGCAGATGGAGTAATGGCGGAAGTTCATCCAGATCCAGCTGTCGCATTATCCGATTCAGCTCAACAAATGGACCTACAGCAGTTTGATGAATTTTTTGAAGCGTTAACCAAAAGTATGCCTTTAAAAACGTTATAATAAAGAAAAAGGTGACCTTGTGAAGAAATACGGCTTTACAGGGTCACCTTTTCCTATATGAAAAACAATGGATTCGTTGCACGTTTATATCGTCTATAATATGATAATTTACATGATTGTATGAAAAAATTCATGATTAACACGCGTACTTTTACGTACATTCATGTAAAATAAGACTATCAAGAAATCGATTAGAACGTGATAAAGGAGTTGGACCAATCAATGAATGTAACAATATACGATGTAGCAAGAGAAGCAAATGTATCAATGGCAACGGTTTCGCGTGTGGTGAACGGGAACCCAAATGTAAAACCAGCAACTCGAAAAAAAGTCATGGAAGTGATTGAACGGTTAGGTTATCGTCCAAATGCGGTAGCACGTGGCTTAGCAAGTAAAAAAACAACGACAGTTGGTGTGATTATCCCAGATATTTCGAGCATCTTTTATGCCGAGTTAGCTCGAGGTATCGAAGACATTGCCACGATGTACAAATACAACATTATTTTAAGTAACTCTGACCAAAACAAAGAGAAAGAACTTCATTTAATTCAAACAATGTTAGCCAAACAAGTAGATGGCATTGTATTTATGGGTGGACAAATTACGGAGGAGCATGTAGCGACATTTGAACAATCACCTGTGCCTATCGTCTTAGCTGGTTCTATCGAACAATCGAAACAAATTCCTTCCGTTAATATTGATTATAAAACAGCTTCCTATGAGGCAATAAAAGAATTTATTGATAAAGGACACAAGCGTATAGCATTTGTCAGCGGCCCATTCCATGAAACCATTAATCGTGAAGAAAAATTGGCCGGGTACCAAAAAGCCCTAGAAGAAGCTGGCATTTCATATGATGAAGCTCTTGTGGTAGAAGGGGATTACACGTATGATTCCGGCGTAGAAGCATGGGAAAATTTATCTCAACTTTCTGAGCCACCAACTGCTGTTTTAGTTGGTAGCGACGAAATGGCGCTTGGTGTGATTCATGGGGCTCAAGATGACAACGTAAAAATTCCTGAGCAATTAGAAGTGATCAGCTTTGACAATACGCGTTTAGTACAAATGGTTCGCCCTACACTCTCATCTATCGTGCAGCCTTTATATGATATCGGTGCGGTAGCAATGCGCTTATTGACTAAATATATGAATAAAGAAGAAGTATCTGACCAAATTGTCGTTCTTCCACACCGTATTGAACATCGAAACTCAACAAAATAAAGAAAGTGCCGATATAAACGATAGATTCAATATTTCTAGGGAGAGTAACCATGAGAAAGCTTGATGTTCTAACACCAGTAGGTCTCGTTGTCGGTGTAGTCTTATTAGCATTTGCCATCATATCAAACGGCGGAACGAAAGGATTTATTTCCTTTATTCATATTCCGTCTCTACTCATTGTCTTTGCGGGATTATTTTCAGGTTTACTTGTCAGTTTTTCTCTTAAAGATTTACGACACATGTTTGTCGTTATAAGACAAGCGTTCCAACAAGAGGAATATAATTTATACGAACTCATTCAAACGTTTGTTCGTTTATCCGAGCGAGCACGTAGGGAAGGGCTTTTAGCGTTAGAAGCGGAAGTAGAACAGGTGGAAGATTCCTTTTTGAAGAAAGGAATTTTATTAGCGGTGGATGGCATTGAGCCTGATGTGATTGTAGATATTATGAACGCCGAAATTTCTGCGTTAGAAGAACGTCATCGCAAAGGAAGAAGTATTTTAGAGAAAGCGGGTGAATATGCTCCTTCTTGGGGAATGATTGGAACGCTTGTAGGACTTGTCTTAATGTTAAAAAACTTAAACGATCCGAGTACATTAGGTCCGAACATGGCTGTCGCTTTATTAACGACATTTTATGGTAGTTTATTGGCAAACTTAGTATTCCTTCCAATGGCTTCAAAATTAGCGATTAAAACTGAAAAAGAAGTTTTTTACAAACAAATTATTATTGAAGGAGTCATCGGTGTTCAGTCCGGTCAAAATCCAAAAATATTAGAAGAAAAATTGACTGCCTTCTTGTCAAATAAGGAACGGGTTGTTCATCCAGTACAGGACGAGCAGGGGGCCGTAACGTATGAAGCGTAAACGTACGTTACCTCCTTCTGATAAAGGAGCACCTAAATGGATGGTTACGTATTCGGATTTAATGTCTCTCGTCTTAGTGTTTTTTATTTTACTTTTTTCGATGTCACAAATTGATATTATTAAATTCAAGGCGATTGCCGAGTCCTTTCGTCAACGGCAAGTTCTCGATTTTTACCCTTCTGTTATTCCGTCTGAGAACCCTTCGGCACAACCTCAGATAACAACCAATGATGGCAATGAAACAAATGATTCTTTACTAAGTAACGAGAATGAACAAGATTTATTGGAGCAATTACTTGTGGAAGTTCAACAATATTTAGAGGACAACGGTTTATCCGATGTAGCTGTGGCCACTCGAACAGAGCGAGGTGTTGTTCTCGTCTTACAAGAAAAAGTATTGTTTCGTACTGGAGAAGCAGATATTATTCCAAGCGCATATCCTTTTTTAAACAAGGTTGGGACATTATTAAAGAAAATTCCAAATGTCGTAAAAGTAGAAGGACATACGGATAATCGTCCGATCTCAACAGCAAAATACCCATCTAACTGGGAACTATCCACTGCTCGTGCAAGCAGTGTCATTCGCTTTTTAATTAAACAAAATCAATTAGATCCTAAACGATTTATGGCCGTCGGATACGGAGATACACGACCAATTGCTCCTAATGACGGTCCTGAAAATTGGCAAAAAAATCGCCGGGTAGAAATTATTATCTCAGATCCTTCTTATAATGAAAACGAACCCTGAACGGTAAAAGGAACGTTCAGGGTCGTTTTATTATTACTCTAATTCGATTCTACGTTACGGGACCATTGCCGAATAGGAATAAGAGCACGTTCTAACGTTTGCCTGTTTTTCTCTTCAATTTCTTGTTTACGTGGAATCGGTTGATACATATTGGATGGATCTTCCCACGTTTTAATAAGCGGGACAGGAGCCTGTTGTTCCCAATGATGAATCCATTCTTCAGGTAAAGAACCAGAAACATGGGCGTTTTCGGTCATTTCTAACCAGATGTAAGCCCAAGCTCGCGGAACGACTCGCCAAATATCATATCCCCCCCCACCGACGGCGATCCAGCGACCGTTGCAATATTGATGAGCAATCTCGTGGGCAAGCTTTGGAATTTCTCGATAGATTTTGATCGTTGCTGATAAATGGGTTAATGGGTCAAAATAGTGGGCATCCGTACCGTTTTGTGTAACAATCACATCCGGCCTAAAATAGTCAGCGATTTCACGAAAGGCAGTTTGATAGGCATAAAGCCATGATTCATCTTCGGTAAATGCATCGACAGGAACATTAAATGAATAACCATACCCTCTTCCAGCTCCTCGTTCGTTCACATTTCCGGTTCCTGGAAATAAATATCGCCCCGTTTCATGAATAGAGAACGTACATACATTCGGATCATCGTAAAATGTCCATTGAACCCCGTCCCCATGATGGGCGTCGGTATCCACATATAATACTCGGGCCCCATATTTTTGTTGAATGTATTTAATCGCAACGGAGCTGTCATTGTAAATACAAAAGCCAGATGCCTTTCCACGGAACCCATGATGCAGTCCCCCGCCTAGATGGAGCGCATGATCACTTTTCCCTTCCATAACGTAATCGACCGCAGTTAACGTTCCACCGACAAGGTAGGCGCTTGCTTCATGCATGTGTGGAAATATGGGGGTATCTTCCGTTCCTAGACCGTAGCTTTCCGCTTTTTCAGGCGATATCAATCCATGGCCTGCATCTTTAACGGCTTGAACGAACGATCGATCATGGACCAGGTACAACTCTTCGTCAGTAGCCATTCGTGGAGGAACAAGATCATCGTCATCTATGGCCTTTAGACTTTTTAATAAATCAAGGGTTAATTTCAAACGAAGTTGATTAAATGGATGCTGATCGGAAAACTTGTACGAAAGTAGCTTGTCGGAATATACAAATACCGCTCGTTTCTTTTTCATGACGTAATCCCCGGAACGTATGGCCATTGGACATGATAGCCGTTTATTTTCAAGTCTTCAATGATGCCAACAGGGTTCATTGTCCGTACACGAAACACTAAAATTTTATAATGTTCATCTTCCCGATCCGGGTATACAAGTACGCTATGAATATTCGCATTCCGTTTTCGAATAATGCCGGCCACTTCGTATAACATTCCGGCCTTATTCGGTACGCGTACTTCGATTTGGGAACCGGGTTGATGAGCCCCTGTTAGCTCAACAAATGTATGTAATAAATCGGTTTCCGTAATGATTCCAACAAGCTTTTGATTTTGAATAATCGGCATACAACCGATGTGATGTTCATAAAACATGGCCGCTACTTCTTCGACAAAGTCGAGCGGATGCCCAGTAATAACTTCTGTTTTCATAATCGTTTGGAGAGGCTGCTTCAAAATATCTTTATTTGAATGCGTTTCCAAAATAGAAGGTGTGGCCTCTTTAATATCCCGATCAGACACAATACCAACTACTTCGTTTTCGTCATTGATAATAGGTATGTGGCGAATTTTTTTCGTTCGCATGACTTCAATCGCTCGTTGGATGGAGTCTGTTGGGAGAAGGGAAGTAACATCTTTGTTCATTATTTGTTCGACAATCATTCCGAATTCCTCCTATTAATACATAAACCGATTTTTAAATCGTAGCCGATCAAACTTTTGGATTGATTCTTGGTCGACTCTTTTGCCAATACGAGCCATCAGACAGTTGGCTGGATGGGAGCTAATTTCCGGATCATCAGTGGCATACCACTCTAGTCCTCCGGCATTCATCATTTTTTCCATCACTTTTCTATACTCCCATACGTTCAGTCCCGTTCCTTTTAAATCCCAATGCCAATAATACTCGGTCGTTATGATAATATAGTCTTCCATCGCATCGTCCATCATGGACACTTTTAATAAATTTTTTCCGATTGAAAAGCCCCGGTATTTCGGAATGACCTCAATTGCTCCTAGTTCAATTAAATTTTTCATGTTCCCTTCCGACCATCGTTCAAGTGGATCAGGATACAGATAAGTGACGTATCCAATAATGGTATTGTTTTCTCTGGCGATAATAATTCTTCCTTCTGGTAACTTGGCAATTTCAATAAGAGCTTGATGTTGTTTCGCTGGCGGCCGAAAAGCCACTAAATCTTGGTGGAATTCTAGCCGTTCTAGCTGTTCAGAAGGAATCGGACCTTCAATGATAATCGGTCCATGTGGAGTTTTTATTTCCTTCGCATTATACGTTTTTTTATGTTCCATGCATACACCACCTTATATGTTCCTATTTCTATTATACAAAAATCTGAATCTTTTGACGTTGTTAGGAATCGATAATTTTACTATTATGTAAATAATTTAAAAAGTGTTCAAATGTAAATTTGTTACAATGTTAATAATGGAATGTTGATGTAATGAGGAGAAATTAGTAGATGTACACTTTAATTCTCTATGTATTACTCTTAGCTTAATTAAGTAGAAAGAAATAAAGCATTATTAAAATATCGAGTAGAGATGGGGAATGTCCAAAATGTTGATTTACAAAGTCCATTCTATAGTGGCATTTTTCGTTACATGGTTCATTGAAATAACGCTTCATTTTTTCACTCAAACATATCTATAAAAAAAGAAAAATTTATAGTGAACGTTAATTCTTTTATCGTTCTATTTCTGCTCAGTTTTGTTATTTTTCTTTTAATAATATTTTTTTAACTATATATAAACAAAATGTTTAAAAAATTGAGAATATAGAAAATATCCTATATAATAATATTATCAATTATTACATAAAGGGGGAGAAGGTCAAATGAAGGTGGAAACGCTACCAGTTACAAAAGGAGAACACAACTTAAAAAATTATGAGGAAACGTATGCTTCGTTTCAGTGGGAAGAGGCTGAAAAGAACTTTTCCTGGTACGAAACGGGAAAAATAAATATGGCATACGAAGCGATTGACCGTCATGCACTGACGGAAAAAAAGAATAAAGTCGCACTTTATTATCGTGATCAACATCGTTATGAAAAATATACGTTCAAAGAGATGAGAGATTTAACGAATAAAGCAGCAAATGTATTAAAGCAATATGGGGATGTGGAAAAAGGGGATCGTGTTTTTATTTTTATGCCACGTTCACCAGAGCTCTATTTTGCCTTACTCGGTGCAGTGAAACTCGGCGCTATTGTCGGTCCACTGTTTGAAGCGTTCATGGAAGGGGCCGTGAAAGACCGTTTAGAAGATAGCGGGGCGAAAGTATTGGTGACAACTCCTGAATTGCTCGGTCGTGTCCCTGTTCAAGACTTACCTGAATTAAAACACATTTTTTTAGTAGGCGACGATGTGAAAGAAGAAGGAAATTATTACGACTTTAAAAAGCGATTAAATGAGGCGAGCAAAGAGCTCAACATTGAATGGGTAGATAAAACAGATGGACTTATTTTACATTATACATCTGGCTCAACAGGTAAGCCGAAAGGTGTGTTACACGTTCATCGTGCGATGATTCAACACTATCAAACTGCTAAATGGGTGCTTGATTTAAAAGACGATGACGTTTATTGGTGTACAGCCGACCCTGGTTGGGTAACTGGTACAGCTTACGGTATTTTCGGCCCTTGGCTTGTTGGGGCTTCGAATGTCATTGTCGGTGGTCGCTTCGCCCCAGAATATTGGTACCAAACGATTGAAGATTTTGGAGTCACCGTCTGGTATAGTGCTCCAACAGCGTTTCGGATGTTAATGGGTGCTGGCGATGAAGTGGTGAAAAAATATGATTTATCCAGCTTACGTCATATTTTAAGCGTCGGTGAACCGTTAAATCCTGAGGTTATTCGTTGGGGGTTGAAAGTATTCAACTTACGTATTCACGATACATGGTGGATGACAGAAACGGGAGCTCAACTGATTTGTAACTATCCTTGTATAGAAATTAAACCTGGTTCAATGGGGAAACCAATTCCAGGTGTAAAAGCAGCAATTGTCGATGATCAAGGAAACGAATTGCCACCATATCAAATGGGGAACTTAGCCATTAAAAAAGGCTGGCCATCAATGATGTATACGATTTGGAATAATCCACAAAAATATGAATCCTATTTTATGCCGGGAGATTGGTATGTTTCTGGCGATTCCGCTTATATGGATGAAGACGGCTACTTCTGGTTCCAAGGTCGTATCGATGATGTTATTATGACTTCGGGAGAGCGGGTCGGCCCGTTTGAAGTAGAAAGTAAATTAGTTGAACATCCAGCGGTTGCTGAAGCAGGGGTCATCGGCGTTCCAGATCCAGTTCGTGGCGAAATTATAAAAGCATTTATTTCATTAAGAGAAGGATACGAACCTTCGGATGAATTAAAAGAAGAAATTCGCTTATTTGTAAAACAAGGACTAGCAGCCCATGCTGCGCCGCGTGAAATTGAATTTAAAGACAAATTGCCGAAAACGCGCAGCGGAAAAATTATGAGACGTGTATTAAAAGCTTGGGAGTTGAATTTACCTACTGGGGATTTATCTACAATGGAAGATTAATGAAAAAGGATCCTGTCCCTTATTGGGCAGGATCCTTTTTATTAGTATTGTCGCTGTTTGAAGGAGGTTGTTCAGTTTCTTCTTTATTTCCATTTCCGTTATTACCCTCAGCTGGTGAAGATGTATCCCCATTATTTCCACCATTATTGTTGCCTGAATTGGACGGTGGTTGTTCTTCATTTGGTGGATCTGTTGGGTTTTCTGAAGGATTATTTGGTATTGAACCGATTTGAACTATGTTGGAAGGGCTGGATTCTTTTCCAGCAACATCTACAGCTTTCACCATATATTCTCCATCCGGAAGCGAAATTCTTAATGGCTCGGATGATTTCACACTTGCCACTTTTTGGCCAGCTTTTGAGTAAATTCGATAGCCGATAACGTCTTTGGAAGCGGATTTTGTCCAAGAAATAATTTTCCCCGACACTTTCGCTTGGACTGGAGCTGGATTTTTACCATCATCTTTAAAAATTGCTTCAGGGATTAAAATTTTCTCCCATTTTGGATTATCCGGTATTAATTGTTCTAAGTCATCTAAACGACCTCCGGTAATTTCTGCGATAAACTCAGGGTTGAGCATGAGCCCCGGCTCAGTAAATTCTGGAGGTGTCGACTCTAAAGCTACGTATTTTTTTCCATCAATGGTTACATAGAAACCGTTAATTAAGCTATTGTCTACTTTATTTGGTACAAATTTTGCGTTAAAGATGTCGGTTTCCACTAACCCTGCTTTTGAACAAGCTTCCGATGGTAGTAAACCAGATACCGCACAATACGATCGGCGAACAATTCCACCTGGCATTTTAAATCGGCTTTTTGGAGCGATTAACTCTGGTTCGATGTCATAAGCGGCATTAATTAATTGTGCCCATATTTTTAAGTTTCGAATACTATAGTTTTCATATCCAGCTGCTTTTAAGCTGCGTGGGGTGTCATATCCAATCCATGTTCCGAATGTCACATTCGGATTAGTTGCGACAAACCAAGCGTCATGGAAGTTCTGACTCGTTCCTGTTTTTCCAGCCCAGTCGGCAGAAAACTTTAACATTCGTGGTACCGACGCCGCTGTTCCGTATTTTAAGACGTCACGCATCATATCGATGGTTAAGTAAGCAGTTTGTGGACTAAATACATTCACTGGTTGTGATTCGTGTTGATAAATAACGTTTCCGTTCTTGTCGATAATTTTTTCGATTAAATACGCATCAACAAACTGTCCCCCGTTCGCAAACGTGGCGTACGCATTAACGTTTTCCTCAACGGTGACCCCGTTCGTGATAGATCCGAGTGCAATCGCTGTTGTCGTATAGTCCACATCTGTTAAGGAAGTAAAGCCCATTTTTGCTAAATATTCAACTGGACGGTACTGCTTAATATCTAAATAAATTTTCGCAGCTGGCACGTTATACGATTTCGCTAACGCATAGCGAGCAGAGACAAGCCCGTAATAACGACCAGTATAGTTATTTGGTTTCCAAATTTCTCCATTACCAGCACGGATGCTCATTTCCGTATCCGGAATAATTGTCCCAGGTGTAGCAGCTCCAAGTTCCAGCGCCGGTGCATACACAAGTAGTGGTTTCATCGTTGACCCATTAGAGCGTCTACCTTGTGTAGCATGGTTTAATTGCTCAATACTAAAATCTCTTCCACCGACAAAACTAATAATTCGACCAGTAGTGTTTTCAATTAAAATAGCTCCAATTTGAACAGGCTCGACAACTGTTTCTCCATTTTTTTGCACCTTTACGTCAGGACCGTAGTTTGTATACGCATCCTTCACTTCCTGCATTTTGTCGTAAATGTCTTTATGAATGGTTGTATGAATTTCGTATCCATTTTGACGTAAATCCCTGTCAGCCAAGGTTAAATACTTTTCGTATAGCTTATCATTTTCCTTGACTTCCTCTTTTGTGTACCCATCTTTTTCTGCTAATATAAACGCCAAAATTTCGGTTGCGCGGCTTTCTATTTCCGCTGTTAACCATGGATACTTTTCCGTTGGGTTTTCTTTCGGAGGAATAAAATCGCTAACGATATCATAATTGAGTGCACTTTCGTATTCCTCCTTTGTGATGTATCCAGCTTCATACATCCGTTTCAAAACGGTTTTCATTCGATTCAATCCTGGCTCAAGATTTTCTTTAAGTTCGCCTTTATTTGTAAACGGCGTATAACCAAATGGGCTTTGTGGCAGTCCTGCAATAAAGGCTGCTTGTGGTAAGTTTAAATCTTTGGCGTCCACACCAAAAATTCCTTTGGCGGCTGATTGCACACCTGCAATGTTTCTTCCGGAAGAATTTCTACCAAAAGTCGCTACGTTTAAGTAAGCCTCTAATATTTCATCTTTATCAAAAAACTTTTCTAAACGTAAAGCGAGCAGTATTTCTTTTGCCTTTCGTTCAAACGATACTTCGTTTGTTAAAATTTGGTTTTTAATTAATTGTTGAGTTAATGTACTACCTCCCGTTCGGACAGAGGAGTTAGTAAATTCTTGGAAAAGAGCGCGTAAAATCGCTTTTGGCACAACGCCATCGTGTTCATAAAAGTATTCATCTTCCGTAGCGATGACAGCATTGATTAAATGTTTAGAAACTTCATCGATGGACACTTCTTCTCGTTCTAAATCCGAACGAAGCTTTCCGAGGTAAACGTTATTCGCAAAGTAAAGGGTGGAGGTTTCTTCGTAGTTGTAAATATCTTTTTTCATACTTTCATAGGAGCGAATCTTTTCATCTTTTACTAAGGAAGCAAAATATCCTGCTCCCACTCCTCCGGCAAATGCAAATCCAAGAATCATGACGATAATCATTATTAAAAACAAATTCCAAGTCACTTGGTACGTAATACGTGCTTGACGTTGAACTTTTTTATTTGAAAAGAAACGAATGAATGGCTGTAAACGTTCCTTTACTTTAATCCATATATTTTTCATATACAATCCCCCCAAAGAATCACATCCATTATAGCATAAATAAAGACAGAAAAAGGGAACTTTCTTTTTTAATCCTTCAAAACTAGTCCTTAAATCATACCTTTTGGCAGGTATAAGGAGTTGACAATGAAGGATGGAATATGTTAAATATCTTTTAAGTAAAACATAAGAATACAGAACAAGCTATGAAAGGATTAAGTAGTCACCTATCCCTGTTAAGAAGAGAGTCGATGGTTGGTGCAAATCGACACAAATAGTGTGACGAATTACCCCCTGGAGCTTTTACCGTGAACGTAAGGAGCACAAGTAGCGGTAAACGGTAGTAACCGTTATCGGAAAAAGTGGAGGAGTAATATCCTCAAGTTGGGTGGTACCGCGATGAAAGATCGTCCCTTCGTTTTCGAAGGGATTTTTTTATTGAAAAAATAAAAGGAGTGAGAAGAGTGAATTTACTTGAAGATTTAAAGTTCCGTGGACTAATTAATCAAGTGACCGATGAAGAAGGATTGGAAAAATTATTAGCAGAAGAACGCATTAGCTTATATGCAGGATTTGACCCAACAGCAGACAGTTTACATATCGGTCATTTACTTCCGATTTTAATTTTACGCCGTTTTCAACTAGCTGGTCATAAGCCAATTGCGCTTGTCGGTGGCGGGACAGGTCTTATTGGTGACCCAAGTGGTAAAAAGGCAGAACGGACGTTAAATTCTAAAGAAGTAGTTGCTCAATGGAGTGAACGAATTAAAGAACAGCTGTCTAAATTCCTTGATTTTGAAGCGGAAGAAAATCCAGCAAAAGTAGCAAACAACTACGACTGGATTGGCAGCATGGATCTGATTACATTTTTACGGGACGTAGGGAAAAACTTCGGACTTAATTATATGTTAGCGAAAGACTCAGTTCAAAGTCGACTTGAGACAGGTATTTCGTTTACAGAATTTAGTTACATGATTTTACAGTCATTAGACTTTTTAAAATTATATGAAACCGAAAACTGTAAGCTTCAAATCGGTGGAAGCGACCAATGGGGAAATATTACAGCAGGTTTAGAATTAATTCGTAAATCACACGAAGAGGCGAAGGCATATGGTTTGACAGTTCCTCTTGTCACTAAAGCCGATGGAACGAAATTCGGGAAAACTGAAGGCGGCGCCGTTTGGTTAGATCCTGAAAAAACAACCCCTTATGAGTTTTACCAATTCTGGATCAATACCGATGACCGTGATGTGATAAAATACTTAAAATACTTTACGTTCCTATCAAAAGAAGAAATTTTAGAACTAGAAAAACAAACAGAAGAAGCGCCAGAAAAACGTGCGGCTCAAAAAGCGCTAGCAGAGGAAATGACGCGACTTGTTCATGGAGAAGAAGCGTTAAAACAAGCCATTCATATTTCTGAAGCGCTATTTAGTGGAAACATTAAACAACTAACGGCGAATGAAATTATGCAAGGTTTTAAAGATGTACCTTCCTATGAACATGAAAGCGGAGAACCAATTGGACTTGTCGACTTACTAGTAAGCGCGAAAATTTCATCGTCTAAGCGTCAATCACGTGAAGATATTCAAAATGGAGCTATTTACATCAACGGGGAGCGCATAACTGCTCTTGATTATGTGGTTGATAAAAAAGACCGCATCGAAGGAAAATTTACGATTATTCGTCGCGGAAAGAAAAAATATTTCTTAATTAAATACTAATTGACGAAGTGGTGAGCTCCTTGGCGGGGCTTGCCACTTTTTTGTTCAAGAGGTTTTTGTTGAAAGTGAACTGAGTGGTACAAACGTCTTTCCAATGCATATAAGATTTTTCTTGGTTACAGCCATCATTTCTTACAAAAATCTTGTCTAACCATAGTGCTTAATTTTTTATAAAGTCTTCATTCCACTTTTACATTTAATAAAAAAACACCCGCTCAAACGAACGGGTGTTACGATGATGAAGATTAACGAGAGTAGAACTCTACGATTAGTGCTTCGTTAATTTCTGCTGGAAGTTCAGAACGCTCTGGTAAACGAGTGTAAGTACCTTCTAACTTTTCAGGATCGAAAGTTAAGTACTCAGGTACAAAGTTGTTAGCTTCAACTGCTTCTTTAATAATTTGAAGGTTGCGAGATTTTTCGCGAACGCTAATTGTTTGGCCAGGTTGTACACGGTAAGATGGAATGTCTACACGGCTTCCATCAACAAGGATATGACCGTGGTTAACAAGCTGACGAGCTTGACGACGAGTACGAGCTAAGCCAAGACGATATACTAGGTTGTCAAGGCGAGACTCAAGAAGAATCATGAAGTTTTCACCATGTTTACCAGGCATTTTACCTGCTTTCACGAACGTGTTACGGAATTGACGCTCGTTTACTCCGTACATATGACGAAGTTTTTGTTTTTCTTGTAATTGTAGACCGTACTCAGATAATTTTTTACGTTGGTTTGGACCGTGTTGACCCGGCGCATAAGGACGTTTTTCTAATTCTTTACCAGTGCCGCTTAAAGAAATACCAAGACGGCGAGAAATCTTCCAGCTTGGACCAGTATAACGAGCCATCAAGGACTCCTCCTTTATCGTTTATTTTCGGTAAAATAAACAGTTGTTTACAACATTTATGACCATTTTGTTTTCATGTACCTTCGCCCTAGCAGCAGAGGGTTACGAGATACAACTCATAATGAGCAACAAAATGGGAACATAAACTTGTAAACATAGGCTGCAATATTTTACACAAAAGACATTATATAATTTTCAAAAAGGGAAGTCAAGAACAAAACGGGTGTTTTAGCTATAAATTCATAAAAATATTAATAAAATTATAACATACCGATTTTTAGTGTGATATAATACAATATTGTAGGCAAATTATAGAAATTTTAGAAGAAGCATGATTTTTTTGAAAAAATACGAACAAACATGTAATTCGTCTTTTATTATTCATTCTTCGGTATGACAATTGTCGGAATTGTGACGTAGGATGATGAAATGACAGAGGAGTCTCCAATTCTACAGGTAGTTATTACAGCAATCACCCAATGCCCGAATCTCTTTGGCTAACCAACGGACAGATTTTAACGACTTCTCATTGTCTATCTAATTTCCAGTATTAGTAAAAACAGAGCTTGATGATCTAGTTGGTGAGTTAAAAAAGGAAGTAACGGAGATGGACTTTTGACACAAAGGAATAACCATTGGTACTATTTTACCCCTACTCTACAATTAGAAAAACGATCTCCAAATAAACATAGTTCCTTCATAACCACCGGTATCCCATTTCAAGTAACTGATACAGAGAAGATATCAAAACGTATATATATAAAGAAGTGATGAATAATTCGATCGAAGTGGATGTACTTTTCTTCCATTCATCCGTTGGATACTAAAAAAACTGTATGGTTATTATCATATCCGCAACATGTCAAAATTGCTGTGATGAAATCAACAATACATTAATGTAGCATAGCGGGTGACTGAAATGAGCAGAGCAAATGAAAAATTGGTGAATCAATTAAAGTCCCGTTTTTATGACTTTTTACAGTGGGAAGATAATGAACAACATTTCCAAAAAATGTTACCTCGATGGGTGAAATGTATTGCTAATGCTTTAAATGCCATACAAGCAGCTTTGTATCGAACAGATGGTGGTGATTGGAATCGGTTGTATTTAAGTAGTTGTTTTAAAAATAATCAGAATCTTCCTAATCAATTAACGAGAATTGAGATTGAAAAGTACGTTCATCATCATTCCGTTTATATATCGAAAAATCCACTTATGGATCCCCTTTCTCCTTTTAACACTGTTTTGCAATTTCGGGTCGAAGAAGGAGAGTACTGGTATTTATTTTTGTATTTATCGAAAGAGTGGATGACGGAAGATCATCACTCACAGTTGTTAGCCATCAAGTCTCTTTGTGAAACATTTATTAAAAACGTTGTGAAAATGGAAAGGGTAATGGATGAAGAGCGACAATTTAAAGAACTGTATCAATTTACGGAAAAAATTCATTCAACAATGGACATTCATTTTGTATTAAAAGAAATCATTGGAACGTTAAAACGGGTGTTTCCTAATTATTCTTTTACGTTAATGCTAACCAATGATCACGAATCACTTGAAGAACTTCCGGTAGAATATTTAGAGTTTGATTCGGATGATGACGTGGCTCTACAAGCATACGTTGAGGGAAAAGTTTTAATCGCTGATTCGTATCATCAGGTGGCTACCAACCTTTATGCCCCGCTCAAGGGAAATCAAGGGGTGTATGGGGTTTTAAAAGTAAGTGCTCCTTATTCCATCATCTTTCCGAAAACACAATTGGAGTTTATTCGTCTTCTCGTTAATACAGCTGGTAGTGCGTTAGAAAACGCTAAATTATACGAGCAATCGAAGCGATTAATAGCTGATTTACAGTTAATTAATGAAACTTCACATAAATTAAATTCGAATTTGCGATTATTAGATACGATACAATTTTTACATCAACAAATAACCGATTCATTTCATTCTACCGCTACAGGTTTTGTCTTTTGTTTTGATGATCATAACAAAGTCATTCCAGGTAGTTCTCCGTTTTTTGAAGAAGAAGTTGGAAAATGGTATATTTCCTATGTAAGAAAACAATTCGATCGTGAAAGAGAAGCGTTGCTAATTGGTGATTTGTTAGGGAAGTTGGATTCGGAAGTACCGTTTCGTTCACTAATGGCTGTCCCAATGAGACATAGTGAAGAATTAATCGGGCTTTGTATCACTTTGCATGAACAGCCGTACCATTTTACCTTTGAGATGTTTAAACTACTTCAGTCACTCATTCATCATTCGACGCTAGCCTTATCCAATTCAATGCTTCGAGAAGAGCTAGAAAAAATGGTTATTACCGACCACTTAACGAAGCTTTATTCACGAAATTATTTAGATGAATCGGTTATCAAATCGATGACGGAAGATGAACAAGGGACGTTTATCGTTATCGATATTGATAACTTTAAACAAGTCAATGATACGTACGGTCACCAAGTTGGGGACAAAATCATCATACAAGTTGCGAATATTATTAAAAATAACATTCGAGCGTCAGATATTGGTGCACGATGGGGTGGAGAAGAGCTAGCTGTCTATTTACCGAACGTATCGTATATCATCGGCTATACGATTGCTCAGCGGCTTGTTGAAAAAGTAAGGATGGAAACAAAACCAAGAGTAACGATATCTTGTGGTGTTTCTTATTGGAATAGAAGTAAGAAAGATTCGCTTGAGCGTCTCTTTCATCGGGCGGATATGGCGCTTTATGAAGCCAAAAATAGAGGAAAAAACCAAGCTATACTACAAAAAGATATTTAAAGGGAGTTTTTCCTCCAAAAAGAGGGAAACTCCTTTTTAATTTTTTCATAATAGGCAAAGAATACCGTACCGAAAACGGTAAGAAAACGCTTTCATTTATGATCTTTTTGTCATATCCTATAATTGTAAGGGAAGGGGGAACAAGGGAGACATGAAATCAAAACGTATAGAAACGGTCCTAATTCATGAAGGGTATCATCCATCAAAATATGAAGGAAGTCTAAATCCACCTTTATTTCAAACATCGACGTTTACGTTTGAACATGCTCTTCAAGGGGAGCGCCGATTTGCTGGTGAAGAAAAAGGGTATATTTACTCGCGCTTAGGAAACCCAACGGTACAAATTTTAGATGAACGAATGGCCGTATTAGAACAAGGGGAAGCTGCACTATCATTTGCGTCCGGTATGGCCGCAGTGTCCAGTGTGTTATTTGGGTTATTGAAAACAGGTGATCATATTTTATGTTCTCAAGGAATCTATGGTTGTACTTACGGCTTATTGCAGTTAATGAAAGAAAAGTATGGCGTTTCCCATGATTTTTCGCCGATGGATAATGAAGAAATGTTGAGAAGTCAACTTCGTCCAACCACCCGATGTATTTATATTGAAACACCAATCAATCCAACGATGAAAATCATTGATTTGGAAATGGTAGTGAAAATTGCAAAAGAAAAAGGAATTATCGTAGTTGTAGATAATACATTTAGCTCTCCTTACCTACAACAGCCGTTAACATATGGATGTGATATTGTTATCCATAGTGCCACGAAATATATTGGTGGACACGGTGATGTCATTGCCGGTATTGTCGTTGGTAAGAACGATTTTATAAATGAAATCCGAATGACGACCCAAAAAGATATTGGTGGGGTCATTTCTCCATTTGATGCGTGGCTGCTATTACGTGGATTAAAAACATTACACATTCGCATGGATCGGCACTGTGAAAATGCTGAGAAAGTCGTTTCATTTTTAAAGAAGCATCCGCAAGTGGAAAATGTTTTTTATCCGTTTGATCCAGAACACCCACAATATGGAATTGCTAAGAAACAAATGAAAAGAGGGGGAGGGGTGCTTTCCTTTACGATTAACGGAACGAAAGAGGATGCTCAACGATTGATGAATCACCTACAAACGATTCGCATTGCAGTAAGCTTAGGCGATGCGGAAACGTTAATTCAACACCCGGCTACGATGACGCATTCGGTCATCCCGCAACCAGTAAGAGAGTCGATGGGGATTTATGACCATATGTTACGGATGTCCATTGGATTAGAAGCATGGGAAGATATTTGTGCTGACTTAGACCAGGCATTAAGTTCATTTAAACATACAAAGGGGCTGTCCGATAAGTCCCTAAAATAAGCAAGTGGCGAAAAACGGCTCGTTTTTCGCCACTTGCTTTTGTATTTTTTCGATTTTTCTCTGAAAGTAGCTGGCGGATGCCTGCTACTTTCAGTAT
>JACDOC010000011.1 GCA_017656295.1 Bacillus sp. (in: firmicutes)
GATTGCTCATAAAAAATCGTCCTTTCTGGAATGTTGTGTGGTAACTTCATTTTACTAGAAAGGGCGATTTTTTTGTGTATTTTTTTAATAAATAAAAAATGAAGAGGGGCTCCAAAAAGTCAGTTACCCTGACTTTTTGGACAGCCCCTTACGAACGTTTGCTTGTTTCAATTCCTAATCGTTTTAATAAGCGAATCGCTTCATCTTTCTCTTCGTCCGTTAAAACAGACATCATTTGATGAATACGTTCTGCATGAGCTGGAAAAATATCCTCAATAAATTGCTTTCCTTTTTCGGTAATTTGACCATACGTTACACGACGGTCGTTCGGACAAGCTACCCGTTCTAAATAGCCTTTTTTCTCAAGCTTGTCTACGACATAGGTAATACTTCCGCTTGCGAGTAATATTTTTTCCCCAATTTGTTGCAATGGTTGATGTCCTTTATGATAGAGAAGCTCTAACACTGCAAATTCGGTTGGATTTAATCCATTTTGCTGGATATATTGGTTCGTGTAGTCTGTTACAGACCGAAATGCACGTGAAAGCACAATGTACAGTTTGAGTGATTTTTGAATGTTTTCGTTTAATTCCATATTTTCACCCATTTTCATCCGATCGTTATTTAGTAGAGCCATAAACATTAAGACCCTTCAACGTGTACTTTGTTTGAAAACGAAATTCTCAAATTCTAAATTATTATAAAGAACTGTCTAAGTCCTGTCAATATACACAATCTTCACTGTCACCACACGACTTTCCAATTGTTGTTAACGGTCGCCTCTACTTCTTTATGTTCCATAAAGTATTCGATGAGAAGCTCGGTTACATCGAGTTGCACTTCTTTGATGCGCTCTTTTCCTTCGAACATATGATAATTTCCACCACCACTCGCCCGATAATTATTCATTACAACATCATATTCCTTGTCCATTTGCAACGGTGCTCCATTGATCGTCAACGACTCAATCCGCTCCCCAATCGGACGTGAAATATTGATCACATACTCAATCCCTTCCCACATATCGTAATAATAATGTTGTGGTTTTGGGTAAGAAAAGTGTCTACTTACCTCAATGCTTCCATCTTCATTTAACACGAAATATGATGCTGACTTCTCTAATGCTTCTTTTATATCTTTCCCAGTCACTCGTAGAACGACTAATGTGTTCGGATAAATATAATTAGAGATGATATCATTCACTTTGACATTCGCTGGTAACCCTTTTCCTTTTTCTGTAAATAAAGCTGTGCACGAAATATTTACCCCTGTTGCTTCCATTTGAACTTTATTAATGAACTCAATGTATGGGTGTTCTTTCAATCGTACATCGAATGGATTAGATATTCGCATATCCCCTATCACTTTTCCAATCGATTCGTTTAACCAACGATTTGTTTCCTCTTGATAATATTTTATTAATTGCAAGCATTGCTGGTCCTCTTTTACGTGTTTAACTGAATAAATATTCGCTGATTTTTGGTGAATGTGCCATTCGTGATGAATTTTATTAAATGTAACAGATACTTCTCCAAGTAAACGACCGTTCGATCCTGCTTGAATGACCGTTACACCATTGACTTCTCCAACAAGTTCTCGATGCTGATGCCCCGTTAATAAAACATCAATCCCATCAACTGATTGACACATGGCGTACGCTTGATTTTCCCCCGTATCTCGTTCCAATCGTTCCCCAGTATGAATATCACGTTCAAACCCGCCATGATAGGCCACTACCATGAGATCAGGTTGTTCAATTTCATGGATATATTGCACCCATCTTTTCGTTGACTCCACTGCATCTTCAAACGCTAACGATTCGATATGTTCTGTGCGCTCCCATTGGGGAATAAGCTTTGTTGTCACTCCTAATACCGCAACTTTAATACCTGACGGAAATTCTTTAACAATATATGGTGTACCAAAGTACGTTTCTTTCGTCCGATGGTGCACGATATTCGCAGAAAGCCATGGAAAATTGGACTGACTAATAGCTTGATTAATAATCGCTTTTCCATAATTAAATTCGTGGTTTCCTATTATAGCTGCATCATACTGCAATTCATTTAAAAGTAAAACCATTGGATTCGGTTTGTTTTTCAACCGTTTAGCAAAATAATACGTTAAAGGTGTTCCTTGGATTAAGTCACCGTTATCGATCGTTAATACATTTTCTGCTTTTAATTGAATAGATTTTAAAAGTGTCGCCACTTTACTGAGACCGAAGCAGCTCTCTCCGTTCGTAGAAGTAAGTACATGTCCGTGTATATCACTCGTAAAAAGAATGGTTACGGTCGTTTCCGATTTAGAATAGATCATTTTTCCCCTCCAAATGCAATTGTGGTCCATAATTATTTTGCTATTGATATCATCTGTTAAACGTTTTTTTCATTTTATTTACGAATTAAACAGGTTCAATACCTATCTTTTTACTGTAAATGAAATTATTACAATGGTATGATATAGTTGTTCTTGAAAAATATTCATATTTTAGTAGAGGGAAAGACAGATGAAAAAATGGATGAAACCATTTCTTTATTATCTCATTCTAGTATTACTTCCAACGTGTATCTTTCTTTTTTTTTACTGGGATTACCGATATGATGTTGAAAAAGGGAAACAATGGGAACATGCCAAATGGGTCGCTTCTATTCATAAAAACCAAATCGACCAATTTATCGGAGAAACCGAAGCTAGTTTAGAAATATTATCATTAACCATTAATCCAATAGATGGTAATAAGGAGGAAATTCAGGCAACGTTAGAGCAAGCGGCGGAAAAGGATCCACGATACGGGGGGCTCCTTGTTGTGGATCCAAATGGAACCGTTCTCAGAAGTACAACCCACGAAAATGCGTTTGTTACATATCAGAATAAGGAGTACTTTCAAACATTGCTTAAAACAAAAAGAACCGTTGTTTCCCCACAACCTGAATATTTTCCAAAAGGACAATTAGTTTTTGCTGTTGCGGCTCCGATCATACAATCCAACAACGTCATTGGTGCGGTAATCGCTCATATACGAATTGACTATCTCCAAAATATTATAAACATCTTAACTCCTGAGGAAGATGTTCAAATTGTTTATCATAACAACCAAATCATTCACACAAGCGCAAAGGAAACAGTTGTGTCGATTGTGCTCGAGAATATACCTTGGCAAATTGTTGTGGAATCGGAGCTATCATTATCCGATGTGAACAAATCAACCATTTTTTATGGTTTGTGCGTGTTTACTTGTTTACATATCCTCTACTTAATCAGTCAAAACATTTATATTAAGCGACAAGCTCAAAAGGAACGGATCCAAAATGAAGCTCAAAAACTGGAGCTTATCGGTACATTAGCTGCTAGCACAGCCCATGAAATTCGTAATCCGTTAACAGGTATTCAAGGTCTTGTACAGCTGTTAAGCGAAAAATATCGAGATCCGCAAGATCAATTTTATTTTTCGGTCATTCATAAAGAAATTGATCGAATCAATCAAATTGTGAGTGAATTTTTAATATTAGGAAAACCGACCATTCAAAAGGTAGAGACGATCGATTTAAGAAAGATTATTACTGATATCAATCCAATTATTCGCTCTGAAGCTAATCTATATAACATCATATACAACTTTAAAATGCCTGCTGAACATGTTCTGGTTAAATGTACAAAAGATCAAATGAAACAAGTTATTTTAAATATTACCCGAAATGCCTTTGAAGCGATGGATGCCGGTGGGACGCTAAACTTAGAATTGGAGAAATGGAGTGACCATTGCACGATTACGATTCAAGATAGTGGTGTCGGTATACCGAAAGACCAGCTCGATAAAATTTTTGAACCATTTTTTACATCAAAAGAATGTGGAACAGGGCTTGGGTTAGTGGTTTGTAAACGGATTATCCAATCGTTCAATGGGGTCATTTCTATTGAAAGTGAAGTAGGGCGAGGAACGATAGTGACAATTTCACTCCCTCTAGAGAAATCTAAAAATGACTAAAAGGAGCCTTTTGTTAGCTCCTTTTTTATTACATATGAATGGTCTTATTGACTAACTATTAAGCACTATTTTTCTTTTTTATCCGTTGTTTTAAGGAAGAAAAATAATATTCATTTAACAGTTGATCCAGCTCTTGACTGCACTGAATCGTGAGGTCATTAGTAAATCCATATTTAATTCCTAACTCAATCATTTCTTTTCGCTTCTCGTAAATCATTAATTGGTATGATTGATGTTTGGTATGTGCTATCACTTTTCTTTCCCTCACTTTTGATTATCGTATGAACCTCCTTGTACATGGATTATTACAATAATTTCATTAGATGTAAATAGTTTCGCAAAATAAGACAAAACTTTACGAAAAGCGATATAACGAACACCTATTACCTAACAAAATCCGACATCATACCTCTTACATCTTTGCTATGGTTATGTTGAAAGGAGGATGAAGATGTATCCTATCAATCATATTTGTATTTCCGTTTCCAATCTTGAACAATCCATCCTGTTTTATGAGCAAGTGTTTCAAGCAAAGCTGCTTGTGAAAGGGCGACAAACAGCGTATTTCGATGTAAAGGGGAAATGGTTGGCACTCAATGAACAACCCGATATTTCACGAGAAGAGATTTACCAATCGTATACCCATATTGCCTTCTCTATTAATCTAGAAGAATTAGAAAAAGTGAGAAACCGTTTAAATCAATTAGGTGTTCAACTCGAACCAGGAAGAAAACGTCATCCTCGGGATCGCAAATCCATCTATTTTCGTGATCCTGATGGATATCTATATGAATTCCATACAGGTACATTGAAAGAACGGCTCGAGTATTACCGTGATGAAAAGCCGCATATGACATTTTTTGAGTAGGGTCGTTAAAAATGGGGTGTTTACCGGAACAAAATAATAGCTCCCCTTCTAAAAGAAGAGGAGCTATTTCCGGTTATGCTTGTACATTTTCCTTTTCATAAATCGGGACCCAACCTTCTTCAGTGACAAAAATACGTACCGCTACAACTTGACGGTCTTCCGCTAACGTAAAGTAGTGACGGACATTTTCTGGAACGGAAATTAAATCCCCTGGTTCCAAATGTACTTCAAAAAAGTGACCATCCTTCCCTTGAATCGCAAAAATTCCGTGGCCGCTTACAATAAATCGCACTTCATCGTCCGTATGATGGTGTTCTTTTTTAAAGTTTTCTAACAGCTGCTCTAAATTTGGAGTATCTTTCGACAAAGAAATGACATCATACGCTTTGTAGCCACGACGTTTGGAAATATCATCAATTTCCTGTTTAAAAACTTGAAGAATTTCTTCTTTTTCTTCATCTGTTAAGTAAAACTTATCCTTCAACGCTTTCGGTAGCTTTTCAATATTCCATCGTTCATAAATGACTCCTTGCTGTTCCAAGTAATCTCGTACTTTTTCCTCCTCTTTGATCCATTCTTGGTCTACTTTTTTAAAAATTTGCGCCATTCTTTCATACCTCCTAGAAATTATTTTAATTTTAAAATTGGCTATGTTATATGTCATTGTTGATATTTAGCAAGTTATTTACATGAAGCAAAAGGCGGCGACTTCAGCGGGAACAAGAAGCCGCAAGACCCATACTTGAGCGTAGCGAGGGAAGCGGCTTGCACCTTGCCCGCGGAAAACGTCCGCCACAAGCGAAATGGATAAATATCAACAGTATCATTTAACAGACATTCATGCCAATTGCCATTGGCACATCGATGAATAATAACAGCAAAAGTTATCCACAGTTATTTTAGGGTAGAGCCTTAAAATTAAATTAAAGAGCTAATTTAGAAGAAGCAAAAGAAACGTTCGAGCGAACTTGGTGTAACGCTAATTGATATTGAAACAAAAACTCGCAAGCTTCTAATATTTTTTTTGCTTCAAACCCATTTTTGCCCCAAGTGGTAATCCCGTGATTACGAATTAACACCGCACCTTTATCTGCTGATACGTGTTGACTAAATTCTTTCGCAAGCCTTTTTAGATCGGCATAATTATAAATAATCGGAATGGTTAACACGGCGTCTTCTTCCCACATGTCAAACGCTTTAATTAATTCTTGGCCGCTAAAAGAAATATGACCTTGATTTCCGTATAATTCGGAAATCACATTGTTAGCGATGGTGTGCACGTGCAAACTGCATCCAGCCTTTGTTTTCCGATAAATCTCGCAATGAATCAACGTTTCTGCTGATGGACGTAAATGCGTTTTTTCGACCGCTTTTCCAAATTCATTGACGAGTAAAAAGTCTTCATCGGTCCGCTTGCGCTTATCTTTACCGCTTGCTGTTACATAAAATAAGAGAGGGTCATCCGTCACTTTGATAGACAAATTTCCACTTGTCCCCATAAACCAATCCCGTTCCGCTAATTCATCTTTGATATCAGCTAACTCGTTCCATTTTTCTTGAAAGATGGTCATATGTTCACCTCCAACAACTGTTCAATAACATAAATACAATCAAAGAAATTTTCAAACGGGGCATGAGGAAGCTCATGCTCTCTACATTTTTCTAACAATAATCCTCTCGCTAAAACAAAATCGGCTAATTGGGCAGCTTTCCAATCGGTTATGGAATCGCCAATAACTACTCTGTAGGTTGAATTTTGACTAATGGAACGAATAAGGGACGGTTTACAACAACCGCACCCACCTAAACAATCGTCATCACATGGATACGGCCACTCAATTCGAATCGTATCTCCAGTAAAATTTCCTCGATTGCAATAAATGTTGGTAATCCCTTTATAAGGGGACAGTAACGGATTCACGAAAAAGTCGATACCTCCGCTTACAACATAGAAGGGAATATCACGTTTGTTGGTAAAGCGAACAAATTCAGCAAACCCTTCACGAATCGTAGCTTTTTCTAACAAATATTGAACAATGTCCTCTTTTAGTGACGTCGGAAGAAGGGAAAACATTTTTCCAACTCCTTCTTGTATGGACATTTGTTCGGATAGCACCGCGTTTTTTAACGATTCCCAAGAAGAAGGGGCAAATTGTTCCATGAGGGAGATTATGTTGTCCTGTTCAGTAATCGTTCCATCAAAATCACAGAATATAGCTATAGAACTCATGATGATGTCACCTCCACTGTCCCCCAAAGGGATAACGCTTCTTGCAATTCTGGATGCTCATTTGCTGCTTCCTGTAACGGCTTATTTTGCAAAACAGCCTCTATCGCTTGTCGAAACGCCCTTCCACCTCCTTGTGCTCCTTGTGGATGACCATGGATGCCACCACCTGCATTAATGACTTGATCATACCCAAAATCATGGATTAGAGCAGGTACCAAACCGGGATGAATCCCTGCCGATGGGACCGGGAATGTACGTTTATACACGTGATTTTTCACTAATTCATCTCTAATGTGGAGCGCTTCTTCTTTTTTGAGCGCAACCGAACCATATGGAGATGGAAAGAGGGAAAAATCTGCTCCGGCATAGCGCAACAACTTTCCAAGTAAAAGAGAATGGGACAAACCAAAAATGAGGGAAGAAGTCAATGCTCCGCTAAAAGCAGGATGTGCCATAATTGGGACGTTCACTTCATCGTCTTCAGTTAGCTGCTGTAAAATATCCAACCCATACGTAAATACATTGAATAACAACACATCTGCCCCTAATTCAGATGCACGTCTCGCCCGGTCAATGATGTCTTTTGTCCGACCAGAAAGATGAACCGCATACCACGTTCGATGTCCTGTTTCTTCATACACATGATTTAGCACCTTCTTCCCTTCAACAATCCGCTGTTCAAAAGGCGTAAGGTCATTTTGGAACAAAATTTCATCATCTTTTACTAAGTCCACACCACCAAGCGCTTGTTCTTTTAGTTGCGACAACAGGTATGGTAAGTCGCGGCCAATCACCCCTTTAAAAATGCTCATCACAAGTGGTCGATCCAATACTTGTAACCCCTCTCGAATTTTCTTGATTCCAAAACGCGGGCCTGGGAATGACGGAAATAATTCATCCGGAAACGATACATCCACTAATTTGATTTCTCCGTCTAATGAAAGCTTCCCAAACACAGTCGTTAAGATGGAAGGAAAATCGGTCGTAATATTAACGATAGGATACCCAATTCGGACATAACCAGTTACTTTTTCTGTCTCTCCTTTCTCAAGTCCAACTTCTTCCACTGAAAGAACTTCACCTTTGTGCTTTTTCAGTTGTTCTTTTTCAAGCAAAGGTAAATTCGTCCAAGAACCAACTGTCATACCAAGTGCAATCTGTTCGGCCTTTTTCAAAAACGAACCGGGCTTTCCCCTCATTTTGTAAGTAGCAATAAGATAGGACATCTTGCTCCTCCTTTTTCAAATCAAATAAAAAAACCTCTTCGATAAGAAGAGGTTGCATTTCTATCCACCATCTTCTTATCTCTCAGCATAACGCTGCAAGAATTAGCACCGTGCCTTGCGGATGTTACATCCGGCGCCTTAAGCGCCCCACCTCGCGATGGTATTACGGTCGGTTGCCGGGTTTCATCGGGCTCGTCCCTCCACCTACTCTTGATAAGAAATTCTTACGTATTCAATTTTCATATAATTTAAATTAATTCGAATTATGCCATCTCCTAGAAAAATTGTCAATATTTTTTTCACCAATTATCTTAATTGCTACGATTTAAATAAACGGAGTGCATCCATTCGTTCAATGGCTTCCACTAGTCGTTTTTCTTCTGCTAACAGTCCTACACGCACGTACCCTTCCCCATATTGTCCAAATCCAACTCCCGGAGCCACAGCGACATGAGCTTTTTCTAATAACAATTGGAAAAACTCCATAGAAGTATAGCCATTCGGCACATTCAGCCAGGCAAAAAAAGTGCCTTTCGGTTGAGTTACATTCCAGCCAATTTGATGAGCAGCTTCAATCAACGTATTTCTCCGTTTTTCGTACGTTTGTACCAGGTCTCTCACCGCCTGTTGGGAGGAAAGAAGCGCGTGGGCGGCAGCTTCTTGAATCGCACCGAAAAGACTCACATACATATGGTCTTGATATTGCTCAAGAGCTTGAATGACGGAGCGATTGCCAATTGCAAAAGCGACCCGCCAGCCAGCCATATTGTATGTTTTTGACAATGTATAAATTTCAATGCCAACTTCTTTCGCCCCTTCTGCCTGTAAAAAGCTAATCGGCTTTTGTCCATCAAAGCCGATCGCTCCATATGCGAAGTCGTGCACAACACAAATTCGATGCTTTTCCGCTAAGCGTACCGTTTCTTCAAAAAAGCTGAGATCAGCGGTCGCCCCTGTTGGATTGTTCGGATAGTTTAAAAACATGAGTTTTGCTTTTTCAAGTACATGAGGATTTATAAAATCAAATTCCGGTAGAAATTGAGACTCTTCCCGAAGAGGCATCAACTCGTAAGATGCTCTGGCCATCGCTAGTCCAGATAAATAGTCTGGATACCCGGGGTCCGGAAGAAGGGCAATATCGCCAGGGTTTAATAGACAAATAGGTAATTGAACGAGTCCAGCTTTCCCTCCAAAAAGAACAGCCACCTCATGTTTCGGATCGATCTTTACCCCATATTCTTGTTTGTAAAAGGTCGCCACTGCTTCTTTCAAATAATCAAATCCTCGAAAAGGTGCATATTTATGATTCAATGGATTTTGAACCGCTTCTTGCATTTTTTCGACGATATGCGCTGGAGTGGGTAAATCAGGATTCCCTTGGCCTAAATTTATGACATCATGCCCTTGGGCAACATTTGCGCTTACTTGTTTCACTAAATTAGCGAAAAATTGCTTCGGTAATTGTTGGATTATTTGTGATGGTTCATAAATAGTCAAATTTTCCACCTTCTTCACATTCCATTCGCTATTTTTAATCAAGGTAACTCTTTTGCTTTTCATTTCTAGTGAAACATGATATAACGATTGTTAAGAAATGTAAAGAACAAAAATTTATTATTTTTATACTTTTTAAACATACTTGAAGAAAATATGAGGAGGACAGAAAGTGAACTATCGACTTGCTTTATTCCAAATGGATATCCAATTTGGAAAACCAGAAGAAAATATAAAAAAATTGCAAGAAAGTCTCCCTGTAATCGTCGAACAAGGCTGTGATATATTGGTTTTACCAGAACTTTGGACAACAGGTTACGATCTTTCGAGATTGCGAAATATTGTTCAAGAAGAAGGTGCAGATGTCCGGCAAATGATTCAACAGTTAGCAAAAACATATGGTATTCATATCATTGCAGGTTCGATTCCTTTTAAAAAAGGGGAAACGATTTCAAACACGCTGCTTGTCGTCAATCGAGATGGGGAAGAAGTGAAGCATTATAGTAAACTACATCTCTTTCAACTGATGGACGAACATAAATTTTTAACGAGTGGAGATACAGACGGTCTGTTTTCTTTAGATGGGGAGACATTTGCTGGGGTCATTTGTTATGACATTCGCTTTCCTGAATGGATTCGAAAACATGTATTACTTGGAGCAAAAGCAATCTTTGTCGTAGCAGAGTGGCCTTTACCACGACTGGACCATTGGCGTACCTTACTTCAAGCACGAGCGATTGAAAACCAATGTTTTGTGATTGCTTGCAACCGGGCAGGCAATGATTCTGCTAATACGTTTGCTGGCCATTCCATGATTGTCAATCCGTGGGGAGAAGTGATTGTTGAAGCAAGCGAAATAGAACAATGCATCTATGGAACGATTGAACTAGATGATGTAGAACGCATTCGTCAAAAAATTCCGGTATTCCAAGACCGGCGTCCGGAATTTTATTAATTATAAGATCGGCTGACGTTTCTATTTGAAAGTCAGCCTTCTTCACTTATTCAATTGTTGCCCACATTTCTTTTGGATTCAATTCGTAAATACCATTTTCCCGATACATGTAATGATTAATGATGAACTCACGACGAATGGTCGCATAGTCTTCATGAAACCTCTTAATATACTCATTAATTTCTTTTTCCTCGTACTTTCTTCCTATTTCCAGTCCTCGAATGATGTGTTCAAACACGATTAATTTCTTCTTTCGCTGCGCTGGAATAGCCTTTAATTTCCCTTCTGGTGTAAAGAAATTTTGAATAACTTTTTGCTTTTCCAATTCAAGTGACGTCATATCTCTTTCCTCCTTTTGTTTGGCTAACTGGAGGAGCGCCATTCCGTGGTGCGACAGGACGGAACGGTTTAAATGGTAATAAATCGTGTTTTTATCTCTTCGTTGGAATACTAAATTCACTTCTTTGAGCTTTTGCAGATGATGCGTAATTGTTGGTGCCGTTAAACCTAATTTACCGGCAATCGCCTGACCATGTAGCGGACCATTGGCCAACAATGTAACAATTCGAATGCGTGTCGCGTCCCCGATTGCTTTAAAAAAAGCAATAGATTTACCTAGCTGCATAACACCCCTCCTATTTCGATATATATCTAATTTGACAAATATCTAATTAGATGATAATAAAAATTATTTTAATTGTAAATATTTTTCAGAAATGTTCAAGAAATAAAAAGAAAGAGGCTTACTTTAAAGCCCCTTCCAACTGTAACAATATTCGTTTTTTCTCCACTTCTTTTCCGGCGTAACCGGTTAAAGCACCATTTTTTCCAATAACTCGGTGACATGGAACGATAATCGGCAACCGATTTTTTCGATTTGCTTGGCCGACGGCTCGGACAGCTTTTTCATTTCCAATCATTTTGGCAATGTCCTTGTAACTTCGTGTTTCTCCATAAGGAATCGCTTGTAACGCTTCCCACACTTTTTGTTGAAAAGGGGTCCCTTCGAAATGTATGGGGAGCTGGAACTGTACAAGTTTCCCTTGAAAGTATAAATCTAATTGACAAAAGGCTTCCTGAATGATTGAATGGGACGGTTCATATATCGCCTCTTCCAACAGTTCCTTCTCTTTACCAAAAGTAATATCAGTTACTTGATGGTCGTTGACAAAGATGTATAATTCCCCAATCGGACTTGTCATTGTTGCATAATATCGGCTCATACGAAAAACTCCTTACATTGTTCCTGAATACGGTAAATATATGTGGAACGTTGTGCCTTTTCCCACTTCGCTTTCGACTTCTACTTTTCCATTATGCTCTTTAATAATTTTATAACTAACCATTAACCCAAGACCAGTCCCTCGATCTTTCGTCGTATAAAAAGGTTCTCCTAATCGTTTGATTTTATCTTCTGGTATGCCGACACCTTCGTCTTTAATGGATACTTTTAAGTAACCGTTTTGGTCATCGTTAATTGTAATTGTAATCGTTCCACCTTTAGGCATTACTTCAATCGCATTTTTAATAATATTGATAAACACCTGCTTTAATTGATTCGGTTCACTATAGACTTGTGGTAAATTTTTTGGAAAAGAATATGAAAACTGAACATTGTGCATCATTGCTTGTGCATTTAATAGATCAATCGTATCTTTCATAATTTTCGTGACGTCGGCATGAACAAATTGAACCGCTTGAGGCTTCGCTAAAATTAAGAATTCTGTGATAATCGTTTCAATTCGCTTTAATTCTGAAGTAATCACATCAAAATACATCGAATGATCATCGTTCATCTTATTTTGAAGTAATTGAATAAACCCCTTTAAAGCCGTCATCGGATTTCGAATTTCGTGGGCAATACCGGCAGCAAGCTCTCCAACAACTGTTAACGTATCTGATTTTCTTAATTGCTCTTGCATTTCAAGTTTTTCGGTGACATCGCGAATAACCGTATAGTTTAAATTCAACATGACATTTTTTTTCGATGATATCTCTAAATGACGCGTCTCGTTTTTGGATAACTTAAACGATAATAACATATCCGCCTGGCCGTTTTTTTCTAGCTCCACTTGGTAATGCTCGAATTTTTTCTTTTGCTTCGTACTTTTCGATAACCATTCTTGCAAATTTTCCCCGATCAGTTGTTCTTTTTCTTTTTGAAAAATGCGACAAATTTCAGGGTTAACATCGACAATTTGAAACTGTTGGTCCCATAATATCATTCCGTCATTTGAACCTTCAAATATTTTTCGAAACCTCGCTTCACTTTCTCGCAATTCTTGCTCCATTCGATAACGTTCACTAACGTTACGAAAAATCGTCATATTGTAGCCATCAACGGAATGCATTTTCGATGTAAATTCTAAATGTTTTCTTTGACCGTTCGGCATTAAAAACAACAATTCATCACGAATAGCTCCCTTTTCGTAAAACTCTTTTTGGATGGCCGCGTATTGTTCATCTTTCTGTTCTACATAATCCCATAGTTTCTTTCCGATTAATTCGTCTAAAGGAGTTTCAAATATACGAGAGGCAGATTCATTTGCTTTAATGATGCTCCCATCATGGTCCCAAAACACAATTGCATCAATGGCTTCTTCAAATAGATCTTTAAACAATTCCTCACTTCTCTTCAATGTTAATTCAATTTGTCGCTTTTCCGTAATATCACGTAAAATGGCCATATGAAACTTGTTGTCAACAATCGGACTTGCCGAATATTCAAAAATGGACATCCCTTTGGAATGGATAACAGGAATTTCCCCCCATGATTTTTGACGTTTTTTTAATGCTAGTTTAACTTTATTTAACCGTTGATGAAATGGTCGTGGAATGTACTTTTCTAATTTTTGGTGAATCAGGTCTTCTTTTGGGACTCCAAATATACGGCAAAAAATCGGATTGGCATCGATAATTTTTCCATGATGATCGAAAATGAGAATCGCGTCAGCTGCCTGCTCAAACATTCCTGTAAACAAATTGCGATTCAATAGCCCGATTTCTTCTAATTGTTTATTAAAGGAAATATCGCGTATGAAAAATAAATAGATAGAAGGATTAAACTTCACCGCTTTAATTTTTACGTATTTAATCGTTCCGTCTTGGCCTACATATTGCGCTTCTGTCTCAGCTTTATGATTTAAACTAAGGGAATCTTTAAATTGGTGCTTGAAAACAATAGACGGAAATTGAAACAGTCGAAAAAAATTTTTTCCTTTCCAATTCGCTTCTTCCAATTGGAATAATGTAGAAAATGTTCGATTTCCGGATTGAATAGAAAATTCTTCATTGGTGGATATAATTGCTTCAAAAGTTTCATCTATCATTAATTGAAAAAAGGCAAGTTCTTGTTCTTTAGAACAAACTCCTGTATTGTGCATCATACTATCGAAGAAAGAATGTTTAATCAAAACTTTCTCTCCTTTCTTATCATACGAATTCTCCGTTTACTACTGGAATGATTTGTAGAACTAATGGAAACAAATGATAAATGGGAGATGATGTTTTCATCTAACTCTACTCATTTATATATTCAACTTGCTAGACACGGCATAGGAACTTTTCACATTTGGATAGATGAATGGAATAGGAAAGAGAAATCTAGTGAATTCATCCGAGGAAGTGGAATGAACTAGAAAAGAATGTTTTAACTACTGGTCCTATTCACTGCAAATAGAAGTACAAAAACCGTTTCACATACAATATTCGTAAAAAACCTTCAGATTCCTGCTGTATATTTGGAAGAAAATCCTTGTCTGAAGTCATACATTGTACTTTTTCTTTCCGTTCGATACAATAAAATGATGGAATAACGCATGAATGAACTAAAGGAGATTATGTCGGTATGAAAGTGGTACTTAGTACACTGAACGCAAAATATATTCATATGAACATTGCCATTCGCTATTTGAAAGCATATGCCCAACCAGATTACGAGATCGAAATTGCCGAGTATACGATTAAAGACCCAGCGATGAATATTGTTTCCGATTTATTTTCTAAGTCTCCCGATTTGATTGGATTTAGTTGTTATATTTGGAATATCGAAGAGACAATCAAAGTTATTAAAATGTTAAAAAAAGTGAATCCAAACTTGATCATCGTCCTTGGTGGGCCTGAAGTTTCTTACGATGTTCCGGAATGGTTAGAAAGACTTCCGGAAGTTGATTTTATCGTCATTGGCGAAGGGGAAGCTACTTTTAAACAATTATTGGATGAACTTCATGGCGAAAGAAACTTTGAGCAAGTGCCAGGTCTCGCCTACAGGAAAAAGGGAAAACCGGTAATTCAACCGCAAACGAATAAACTCGACTTACGGCAAATGCCATCCCCGTTTCGATTTAAAGAAGACATTCCGCATTTATCTAAACGGGTGGTCTACATCGAAACGAGCCGTGGTTGCCCATTTCGTTGCCAATTTTGTTTATCCTCAATCGAAGTAGGAGTCCGCTACTTTGACCGGGAAAAAATTAAAGAAGACTTACGGTATTTAATGAAAAACGGTGCGAAAACGATCAAATTTGTCGACCGAACCTTTAACATTAGCCGAAGCTATGCAATGGAAATGTTTCAATTTTTAATTGACGAACACGTCCCAGGAACCGTGTTTCAATTTGAGATTACGGCTGATATTATGCGCCCAGAGGTGATCGAGTTTTTAAACGAACATGCACCGCCTGGCCTATTCCGCTTTGAAATTGGTGTTCAATCGACGAACGACTTAACAAACGAACTGGTTATGCGCAAACAAAATTTTGAAAAGCTGGCTCGAACCGTTACGATGGTCAAAGAAGGTGGAAAAATTGCTCAACATCTTGACTTAATTGCCGGTCTTCCTGAAGAAGATTATGAATCGTTTAAGAAGACTTTTAACGATGTGTTTGCGCTTCGCCCGGAAGAACTGCAATTGGGCTTTTTAAAAATGCTTCGCGGGACAGGCCTACGTATTCGTGCGAACGAACACGATTATGTATATATGGACCACGCCCCGTATGAAATATTAAAAAATAATGTGTTAAGTTTTAAAGACATCATCCGGATTAAGCAAGTAGAAGATGTTCTTGAAAAGTATTGGAACGACCATCGGATGGATGAAACGATCGAATTTTTAGTATCAAAAGGTTTTGCTACACCGTTTGACTTTTTCCAACAGTTTGGTACGTATTGGGATGAACAAGGCTGGGCCCGAATTGGCCATCAACGGGAAGATTTATTTAAGCGTCTACATCAGTTCTTATCTGATAATCAATTTAACCAGCTAAATATTGTCGAAGGTTTAATGAAATACGATTATTTAGTTAACTCACGCTTCCGGCCTCGTAAGCCTTGGTGGGAAAAGACTTCTGCTTCGGACCAACGATCACAAGTGTATAAACAAATTGCCGAACACCCTGAACTACTCGGGGAAAAATTCGTTCAATTTGAACTGACAGAAAAAGATTTACACAAACATACGATTTTGGAAGAAATTCCGTTTGACTTAGCCCACTATTTAAATTCGAAAGAAATCATTCTAGAACCGTCCATCCTGCTTGTTTATTATGACCCATCAACCGGACAAGCCGAAGCGTTTACAAGTCAACATACCTATCTTTCCTTATAAAATAAAGGGAACTTCCAATAGTCGGAGGTTCCCTTTACCTTTTACTCTTTATTATCAACATTTTTTTTCGTATCTTGTTTATTTTTCCTTTTTTCTTGTTGAAGAAACAGTTCATATTGTTTTACTGCATTTATATCCCCAAATTCAATTCCAAATTCTTCTCTACTTGATGTTGAGGACTTTCTATTCCTCATGTCCTGCCCTTCCCTTGTTTGAATTGCGATTCGCTCCTTTGGCTGGAGATTCACCAAGAGCAAATTCAGCAGAAAATTCTGTTTCCTGTAAATTTTTGTTTGGCGTTTTATTATGTTTTTCAGCTGCGTCAAACTGAGCTTTTCGCTTCGTCATATTCTCTACTCCTTTACTAATAAAATCATTTATAGTTTTTTCATTCGCAGGCTCTTCATACGGAAAAAGCAGTCACTTCCTGAAACAGGAAATCACTGCTTCATATGTTATCCAATAATGATTCTTTCTTTTGGATAATGGTAATGAACTTTTTTCTCTTTCCCTCCGATCATGAACATGAAGGATAATATTCCTACTCTACCAATAAACATCAAAGTCATTATTACCCACTTACCTGTAGTGGAAAGGTCTTGAGTAATCCCCATTGATAATCCTGTTGTCCCGAAGGCTGAGGTTACTTCGAAAATGATAGCTACTAACGAATGATTCTCGGTAATCGATAAAATAATGACGGAAATGGCACATAAAATCATAGCTAGTAACGTAACAGCTAACGATTTTAAGATGTCGTTCTCATGAATTTCTCGCTTAAAAATTTTAATATGGCGATTGCCTCTTGCAAAGTGAAATAAAAATAGCAGATTAAGCGCAAACGTCGTTGTTCGGATTCCCCCTCCGACTGAACTTGGGGATGCCCCAATAAACATTAATCCACTCAGTAACAATTGAGTCGCCTCAGTTAGTTGATTCATATCCACTGTTGCTAAGCCACTGCTTTTCGTAGTCACAGATTGAAACAACGCATAAAAAAGTGCTTCATGCCATACTTTATCCGCAAAGAATGCCTTATATTCGAACAAATAAATAAGGACTGTCCCCAGTATAAATAAAACGAAGTAAATAAGGGTCGTTAGCTTTGTATACAGTGAAAAATGATATTTGCCATTTTTGTGACGATTCATTAAAAAGTCTTTTGTTTCAATTAACACAGGAAAGCCTATTGAACCTAAAATAATTAAAATAATCGTGACAAATTGGACAAAATAATCGTTCGCAAACGGAATTAACGATGCACCTGTAATATCAAATCCGGCATTCGTCGTGGCACTTACGGAGGCGAACAAACCATGCAAGAAGGCTTCTTTCCATGTTGAAAAATAATTCCTGAAATGAAGACCTAAAATGAGAGCTCCAATCAATTCAATTAAAATAATTATGTAAAAAATTTGTTGTAATAAATGAACGAGCCCTGATAATCGAATTTGGTTTTGATCGGTCATAATTAATCGACGTTCACGAAAGCCTATCCTCTTCCCTAACAAAAGCCAAAAAAGCGTACCGAGAGTCATTATTCCGACTCCACCAAATTGCAGGACAAACATTAAAATAAATACACCTGTTGTATTAAACGTATCAGCAACCGAAATGGTTGATAAGCCTGTGACGCTTACAGCACTAACTGCTGTAAATAATGCGTCTAAAAAAGTCCACTCCACTCCCTCTTTATGGGCAAACGGTAAACTAAGGAGACCCATGGATACAGTAATTGCTAACAAGTAATAGGATACGATAAGTTGTGCCGGTGTTAATTGTCTAAATCGTAAATGGAGACTTTTCCACATCTCTACTTCCCTTTCAATTGTATTCATTTCTTTATCTTAATGAAAAAACACCCACTTGAAAAGGGCTCAATTAAAACCATTATGAAACATGCGTGTCGAACGTAAAGCGATGTATCAAGGTAATGTATTTAGTGATTGGTATCAAGAATAATGCGATAAAATTCCACAAAAAAGCCCATGACTACCAATTCAATTACACAATCAGCTGATTCCTAAAGTAGGATACGTAGGGACATTCTGAGACATTTCAAGCCAATTAAATATTCAGCTGGTATATCCTTCCATTCTCCTTTACGTCATTACGATTATGTTGACCAATTGATGAGGATTTTAACGCTTTGGAAGATATGTTTTGGTTTCTTCACAAAGAATTACCAATCATGTGAACCGTATTTTTCCCCATACTACTAATAAGAGTGATACGATCATTCTTATATCAAGTAAAGGAGTGTCAATTAATGACAAGTCGAAATAAATTATTAGTTCCTGGTGTGGAACAATATCTAGATCAAGTGAAGTATGAAATTGCCCAAGAATTTGGTGTACAACTCGGCTCAGATACCGTATCAAGAGCGAACGGATCAGTCGGTGGGGAAATTACGAAACGATTAGTGAAGCAAGCTCAATCGCAACTTTCCGGTCAATACCCGCAACAATAAAAATAAAGCTGACAAAAGGGTTAATCTCCCTTCTTGTCAGCTGTTTCTATGTTTTCCTTTTGTTCTTTTTTGTCTTCTTGGCTTTCATTCTCTACTTTGTCATGCTTGCTTTTTAGCTTTATCTTTTCATTCATTTCTTTTTTATCTAGTCTTTGTAGCCTCTTCTGTTCTCTCTTCTCTTGTCTCTCTAGTCTCTTTTGTTCTCTTTTCTCTTGTCTCTCTAATCTCTTCTGCTCTCTTTTCTCTTGTCTCTCTAATCTCTTTTGTTCTCTTTTCTCTTGTCTATTTATTGTCTTTTGTTCTTTTTTTTCAATTTTTTCTTTCCAACGCTCTTCTTTTTGCTTCCAGTCGTTTTTCGGTGTATTGTTCTTTACTTCATGCTTTAGAGTAGGTTGAATTTCTTGCTGAATTTCTATTTGTTTCCCTTTTTCTTTATTTGGTTCTATTAATTTTTCTTTCACAAATGAATTAGCACGATTAGAAGCAGGTAATTGAGTTTCTTTTTTTTCAACTACATATGTTGTAGGGCTTACCCCTTTTTGCACCGCTTCTTCACGTTCTTCTTTTGTAATTTGGACAATTTCAATCGGTGTTGTTGCATTTTGTTTGACTTGTTCTAATTTTTGATTTAAGTCGAGCAAAACATTTTCGTCTTTAGCAACAATAACCGATCCAACAATCACTTCTTGATTCGTCGTTAAAAATCCAAGTTCTTCGCTTTCTTCAATAATTTTTTTCGAAACTTCCAACACATCTTTATGTTTCCAATCATGAATGCGACTCAATACCGTCGAACCATCATTGTTATATGCGATTACATCAACAACTTCTAATGAGCCATTAAGTGCTAGTTCAATACTAGGATTTATGTCAATCGTTACATAAGCGTACACTTTTTGACTGGAAAAAGAGGAAAAGGCCATTACTGAAAACACGAGCATTAGGAGGGCTACAATCGGTGCCAATATTTGTACAGTAGGAAGTGAAAATCCCCATTTTTTCTCCTCATAGGGAGTAAACAAAACTTCCTTCCCAACAACATGATCAAATTCTCTCTTTCCTTTAACAAACTCCCCTGTAGGAGTTAAAACGACTATGTATTGATCTTTTAAATCTACGATGATTCCCTTTTTCATCCATCCATCCGCCCTTTTATATATTCCAATAAATACACATAATCACCCGATAAAATAAGTGCGATTGCGATAATATATTTCCTATTTCTTTCAATCGTTTTCCGACTGACGCTAACAAGTTGCTCTAATTCTTTAATTGGCAGACGTTGATGTTGAAACAAGTAATTTTTCAGATTTTCATGGGCCATTAATGTTTTTGCAACTTGAATCGCATTCATGCGGGCATCTTCATGTTTTGGTGAATTTTTTACTAAATCATCAAAAGTAAGCCCGAAACGGAGAAGATCTTGCTGGTATCGCAAAATTTCTTCCCTACGAATTTCAATTTCGCGATTTTTTTCGAATTCTTCGATCGATAATCGATCGACAAGTGTCGAAGGAGCTTGTTCATCTTGCTCTTCTTTTCCGTTTATTTCTAAATGTAATGGCTGATGCTTCCCATGTTTTCGTAAATAGTCAATGACTTTTCGTTTCACAATAACTTCAGCGAAGCTTAATAGCGACGCACCTTTTGTATGCTCATACTTTTGAATGGCCTCATGGAAGGCGATGAGGCCGATGCTAAACTCATCATCACTTTCATTAATATATCGTTTACATACTTTTGAAACCGCTTTCTTTACAAAAGGTTTGTAATCAGAAAGCAATTGATTTAATAATTCATCATTTCCATTTTGAATTTCTACTGCTATTTCCTCTAGCGTTTTCTTTTTCTTTTTCTTTTTGAACAACAATAAACTTAGCATCAGCCTCACCTCACTTCCAAATGCCATTGTATCATGAATTCACAAAGGTTTGGCAATAAAGATAGCCGTATTTTTTTACGGCTATCTTTTGATGCTAAATATTTGTTGTTCTATTATTCACGCTCATCCTTTTGGTCGTCGTCATCATGTTCATCCTTTTCATGTTTTTCCCGTTTCTTTTCTTTCATTATTTCATGCTTTTCATGTTTTTTATGTTTTTCGTGCTTTTCGTGTTTTTCGTCATGTCGTTTTTCCTTCTCACGATGCTTTTCATTTACTTTCTCTATTACTTCTTCTTTTTTCTCTTTTACTTTCACTTTTACTTCTTCTTTCATTTTTGCTTTTCCAGTCTCTTTCTCCGCTTTCTTTTCTTTTTCAGTTGAGACGATTGCGTTGGTTGTTCCTTCTACTTGTTCAGTTACGTCCTTAGTTTCTACTTTTTCTTGAACTGTGTCAGTAGCTACCGTTTGTTCTTCAGTAGGATTTTCAACAGCTGTTGGTGTTTCATTTACGTCAGATTGAACTTCTTTCACATCGATATCAATATCAATAATATACCCATATTTTTTATACATTTTTTGGTATGTTTTCAAAATATTTTTTTGTAAAGCTTCTTTTGCTTTTGGATTTTTCACTTTTTCCATTGCAAGGGTTAAAGCGATAATGTTGTTTCGCATCACTTGATCATATGTATCTTCTACCTCTTCAGCTGAAGATGCATCATCTGAATCTTCTTTCTCTTGAACCTCATCTATTGTAGTTGTATCATCTTCTGACTCGTCTTCATTTTCTTCAACGGTGTCGTCTGTTGCTTCGGAATCAACATCTTCTTCTACGTCTTCCTCGTTGACCATGCTTTCAGATTCTTTAAGTAAATCCATCGCAACTTGGAGTGATTCTAATGCCGCTTCTTCATTCCCTTCGCTCATTAACTTTTCAGCTTCAGCTAGCCGTTCAAAAGCAAATTTTGCGATTAATTCTGCTTCCTTCTCTTGATCAAACGTAAGAGCTAGTTGAATTTTTTCTAGAGCGATTTTAACAAAATAGAAGAAATCTCCTGGGACTAAATCTGGATTCGAAGTTTCTAATTGATCTTTTACGTCAGCCGCATCCTCCATCATTTTTGATATGTCAATCGTTTCAAAATTATCGAAGCTTTCATTTTGTTGACCATCATTCGCTAAAGTTGTTCCGTTTCCTTCTGCTTGTACAAGAACATTGGAAATAGCAAATGTTCCCGCAACAACAAGAGCTAATGAAGATTTTTTCCATAACGATTTCATGATTTATACCACCTCAACATTAGATTTTGCGGCCGCATTCACTTATACGTTACGGAATAAGCTATTTTGGTCTGGGGGTGTTATAAAAAATATTTTACAAGTTCGTTTTAATCCACCCTCAACCTTTATTTTCAGTAACGGTGCAATTCTCGAGGTGAACGAAAAGCTGTATTTTCGAACAAAATAAAAAGAGCCCTAAATCAGGCCCATTTTAGTATGATTTGCTTGTATTCATTTTTGTTTTAGAACGAAAATAGCCTCCAAATGCGATAATGGCTAGTACCGTCCAGAATATCATTTTCCATTCGAACGATTCTGGTACGTGTTCGTTAATAATGTGCAGTTGTGGATGAGATAAAGTAAGAACAGCAAGTTTTACTCCTACCCATCCGACGATAAGAAACGCGGACGTTTCAAGTCCAGGATATTTGTGCAGCAAATTGACAAATACATTAGCCGCAAATCGGATGATCACAAGACCGATAATCCCACCTAAAAACATGACTAAAAATTGTCCACCATCAATCCCACCGACGCTAAACCAACCAGTTGGTGTAAGTGTAACCGCCAAGGCAACGGCGGCAAGAATGGAATCAACAGCAAAGGCAATATCGGCTAATTCAACTTTCAACACTGTCATCCAAAATCCAGATTGGGATGAAGTTTTTTGTTCTGCATTTTTTCCGTTTTTACTCAGTAAATGTTTCATCGAGATAAACAATAGATACACGGCACCAATTGCCTGCACTTGCCATGAGTTGACTAAAAACGAAATCAAGAACAAGGCGGCAAATCGGAAAACAAACGCACCAACTAATCCATAAAAAAGAGCTTTTTTCTGCTGCTCTTTTGGCAAATGTTTGACCATAACGGCCATTACGACAGCGTTGTCTGCAGCTAAAATTCCTTCTAAGCCAACAAGGACAAGTAAAACCCAACCATACTCCATCAACATCGTCACATCCATTTTTCCTTCCCCCAATAATGATTATTGAATTTTTGATGTACACGCATACTAGAACGTTTGTCCATGAAGGCAATATAAAAAGACCTTTGCCTTCATGGCAAAGGTCTTGCTAGACACACTGTAGTGCCAACAAAGCCGATGGGAAACTCCCATGAAATGACGACTTTGTTTTAGGTACAACTGTACCTAACGCTACTCCCCTTTGACGATCAACACGTCCTTATTAACCTATTTAGATTATACACAATGTATTCCAATTTATCAAGAGTTTTTGGTCATTTTTAACAAGGTTAGATAATCTTTCATAAAGCCAAGCCAATTTCTCTTTTCCCCGAAATAATGGCGGAAGAGAGATAAAAAGAGTTCATATTTTCCATTATACGGATACCATTGAATTTCCGATGGTTTTGTCCCTTTATCAACCATTACTGATTTTGTATGACAAAACGTTAAAATACCAATAGTTCCATGATAACGACCGATACCGCTATGTTTCACCCCACCAAATGGTAAATGATGATTAGCAACGGAAACGATCACATCATTAATGACCACATTTCCAGTCACTAATTGCGAAGCGACACGTTTCGCTTTTTCTAAATCTTTTGACCAGACACTCGAGTTTAACCCGTAATCCGATTGATTCGCTAATTGAATCGCTTCTTCTTCAGTTTCAAAAGGAATAATCGGTAAAATTGGACCAAAAGTTTCCTCATTCACAATATCCATATCCGTCGTTACATTACTTAATACCATTAACGGTAAAAACATCGTTCCATCCCATGTTTCTGGTGGTGTTCCCGTTTCTAAGGTAGCACCTTTTTGTAACGCATCTTCCACATGCCGTTTGACGATTTCGACTTGATGCAGATACGTCATCGCCCCAATGTCATCATTCGGTCCCGTTCCTCTCTTCAAGTTAGCGACTTCTTTTTTCAACATTTGGACGAATTGAGGAAGAATGGATTTATGAACAAATAGACGCTCCGTACTCATACATACTTGCCCGCTATTGGTAAATGCTCCCCAAACCGCCCCTTTCACTGCTCGTTCAAGCGGAGCATCTTCAAAGACGATCATTGGGTCTTTGCCTCCAAGTTCTAACGTTGTTGGTATTAAATTCTTTGCCGCAACTTGCTGAATGATTTTTCCGGTACGCACAGAACCTGTAAAGAAAATATAATCCGGCTTTCCTTCAGTAAGAGCGGCGCCTACTTCTTTTCCTCCATGAACCACTTGAACGACACCATCTGGAAATCCAGCAATATGAAATAACCGTTCAATTTCCTTTCCAACGAGAGGCGTGACTTCTGATGGTTTTAACAAGACCGTATTTCCGCTTACAAGTGCACTTAGCATCGGGACCATCGATAAATTCATTGGGTAATTCCAAGGGGAAATGACCAAAACCACGCCCATCGGCATGTACTCAACATACGATTTTTTTCCCCATAACATGAGTGGCGTTTTCATTTTTTGTCGCTTTAAGACGTGTGGTGCTTCTTGTTCCAAATGTAAAATCGCATCAATCGTTGGCATCACATCAGCCGTAATGGCTTCCGTTATTGATTTTCCGGTATCTTTTGAAATCACTTGGGCAAGATGATCCATTTTTTCGGTCATTACGAGGCGTAACTTTCTAAAATAATCTAACCGATCTTTTAAAGATAGTCGGCTCCAATCACTGAAAGCATTTCTCGCCTTTTCATAAATCGGATGAATTTCTTCCAATGGTGTTTCGACAACTTCAGAAATTTTCTCACCGGTAGCTGGTAAAATTGTTTCCATCAAGTTGGTTAACATATCGGTCTTCCTTTCATGATACATGAATGTGAAGTTGTGGATTGTCATAGTTTTTTTGATAAAAGGCGACAAGAGCTGGGATAATCTCAGTAACGCTTGGGCATCTTATGGTAGTTGATTGTAAATCAGTCATCGCTTGCGTACAGTCAAATAAGCCATTTCCAACAAAATAATCGATAGCCTCTTTTTCTACTCGTAAATGTTTTCGAATTGCGGGTATGTGTAATACCCATTTCCCAACGAAAAGGGGAATTTTCCCGTATGGTCGTTTTCGAAGCAATTCTCTCATCAGTTGCCGATATAATTCGGAAACAGCAATTGGATTGGGATTTGTTAAATGATACGTTTTTCCGATCCCAATTGAATTCGTCCCTAGAAAATAAGCTGCATCGATTACATAATTGTAAGGAACAAGATTCGTTTCCGTTGTGTTAATACCAATTTGTGGAAGAACAGGCAAACGTCGAAGCGCAACTAACATATTTAAGACCATATACGGACCATCAAATTTTGCCGTTTCTCCCGTTTCCGAATGACCAACAACGATACTCGGACGAAAAATGGTGACCGGCAATTCGCTTTTTAACGGCTCGACAATACATTCAGCTTCAAATTTCGTTCTTTCATAATAATTACGAAAAGAGGGGGGAGTGATGAGCTCCGATTCGTAAATCGTCCCCTCTCTTGTACCAGCGACATAAGCCGTTGAGAAGTAGTTGTAACGTCTTATTTTTTTACATTTCCTTACTAATTCGTTGACATTTTCAGTTCCAGTTACATTCACTTTATATGCGATATCTTTCGGTACAGCTAAATCATAAATGGCAGCTAAATGCCAAACAACCTGTACTTCATTGACTAGCTTATCGTACATGTCCTCAGATAATCCTAATCGATTGAGCGAAATGTCTCCCTCTAATAATATAAATTGACTGGCTGAAAGACTCAAATGCTCAACAATTTGTAAAATTTCTTTTTTGCCTTTGTCCATTAGATGTGGTTGACATAGCAAATACATTTGGACATTCGGTTGATGTTGGGCAATTTTTTTGATTAACCGAGCGCTCAAAAACCCTGGAAATCCTGTTAACAACACCGTCTCTCCCATCGATTTCCCCCTTCATCCAAACTTCCCATTACAATATATTTCCTTTAATTGCGCCTTAGTCATAGATGGGACTCAATTTTTTATGCTTTCTTCATACGTCTTGTTTCTTTATCAAAGAAACTATACACAATCGGGATGATAAATAATGTAAGGAACGTACTACTAATTAATCCACCAATGACGGTAATTCCCATTGGTTGGTTAATTTCTGTTCCTTCACCAATTCCTAATGCTAATGGAAGAAGCCCTAAAATCGTTGTTAAAGCTGTCATTAAAATAGGACGAGCTCGAACTTGAACAGCTTCGACAATAGCTTCTAAACTGTCCAGTCCAGCCGCTTTTCGCTGTTGAATGTAATCGACAATGACGATGGCATTGTTAACGACAATACCGGCTAACACAATAACCCCAATGATTGCCGAGATACTAACAGGTGTCCGGGTAACGGTTAACGCAATCGCCACACCAATAACCATTAATGGAACGGTAAACATAATGATAAATGGATACTTAAACGATTCAAATTGCGCGGACATAACTAAGTAAACTAGGACAATGGCTAATCCCATCGCTAACAACATGTCATCAATAGAACTTTCCAATAATTCACGATCCCCACCAAACGTAATCTCCGTTTCCGGTGATAAGTTCAATGCAGCAATTTTTTCATCAACCAGCCTAGAAATTTCGCCAAGGTTCGTCGTTGATTTATATTTCAACGTGAATTGCACAGCATCCTGCTGATTGATCCGCTGAATGTTCACAGGGCCTTTACCAATTTCAATGGAGGCAATTTCCTCTAACGGTACAAATTGACCAGATGGGGCTTTTAATTCGATTGCTTTCAAGGCTTCAACGTCTTTTGTAAAAGCATCATCATATTTCACGGAAATACCATGCACATTTCCTTCATCGTCCACAATTTGTGTTGCTTGAACCCCACGGGTAATATTATTGACGGTGGTCGCCACTTGGGCTGGGACAAACCCATAGTTTAAAGCTTTTTCCCGGTCAACCGTAATTTGTACTTCGTCTACTTTATTCATTACATCGGTTGTAATTTCATTTACGTCTTTTAAGTCCACTAACGCCTCATAAATTTTTTCAACCGATTCGTTCAACCGTTTTTTGTTTGTATCTTTCACGCTAAACGATAACGTTTGTGGGGCATTACCTGAGGTTGATTGCAAATTAAAGGAAAGCTCCGCGCTTGGATGTCCAGAAATCGCTGCTTTTTCCAATTGTTCTTTTACATCATCAACAAATTCAAATGTAGAACGTTCCCGCTCATCCAATGGCTTCATTTTCACATAAATTTCAGCAATATTATTTTGACTTGTTCCCCGGAATGATTCTTCTTGTGTGGAACCGATAAGGCTTACAAATACGTCAATATCGGATTCCTTTTTTAATACGTTTTCGACTTCTTTCACCACTTGTTCTGTTTCCGATAACGCTACACCATCCTCTAACGATACCCGTATATTGAAATAACCTTCATCGGTAGCGGGTAAAAATTGCATTCCAACCGTGGAAATTCCGTAACCCCCAGCAACTAATAACGCAAACGTAACGAACAGCACGACAAACCGATGTTGAAGTGCCCACCGTACAGAGCGTTCTAATTTTTTCAACGGCTTCGATCGTCTTCTCCGTGCTTCCTCGTGTCCTTTTAACGGTTTCAACCAACGGCTAGCAAGCATCGGAACTACAGTTAAGGCAACGACTAATGAAGCTAATAAACTAAAGGCAATCGTTAACGCAAACTCCGAAAACAGTTCGCCAATTAATCCAGTGATAAAAGCTACAGGCAAAAACACAGCAACAGTAGTTAATGTGGAAGCCGTAATTGCACCGCCTACTTCTCTTGCACCATCTCGAGCCGCTACTTTTGGATCTTTCCCCATAGAAAGGTGTCGATAAATATTTTCAATAACGACAATCGCGTTATCAACGAGCATACCGATTCCTAAGGCGAGTCCACCAAGCGTCATGATGTTTAACGAAAATTTGGCGAAATACATAAGAACAAACGTGACAACCACTGAATACGGAATGGCGACTCCTATAATAATTGGACTTTTCACACTTCGTAAAAAGAAGAACAAAACAATCATCGAAAAAGCGCCACCTAAAATAAGCGCATTACCGATGTTTCCAATGGATTGCTCAATGTACTCTCCTTGGTCAAATAATAGGTCAGCTTTAATGGACTGAAAACGCTCCTCTTGTAACAGTTCATCCAATTTTTTCTGGAATTGTTTCGAAACCTCCGCTGTGTTTGCATCCGATTGTTGAAGAACATTTACTAACACAGACGGTTGCTGATTCGTACGAGTGATCGTTTCCTGTTCTTTCGATACCAACTCAACGTTCGCTACATCGTTTAACCGAATCGTTTCACCTGTGACAGGATTTTTTGTCACAATCAGATTTTCAACATCTTCAACGGTATGTAACAAACTAACGATACGTGTTGTTAGCTCTTTGTCTTGGGATAAAACCGTATTACCTGGTAAAGATATTTGATTCGCTTGAATAACATTGACAATATCACTTTGCGTTAATCCATATGTCTTTAATTGGTCTTGATCAATGAGGACCCGAATTTCTTCCGTGATTGTTCCAGACGTCGTTACACTCGCGACGCCATCTACTTTGGAGAGTTCAACTGTTAATTTCTCCGCTAAATCTCTTAACGATGCCTCGTTCTTTTCTCCCCGTATGGATAATTGAATAATCGGAAATTGGGACGGATCAAATTTTAAAAAACGAGGTTTCACCTCATCTGGAAGAGGGGTTTGGTCCAACCGCTGCAACACTTCATTTTGAATATCATCAATTGATGTATCCCATGTAAACTCCATTAAAATAAAGTTCGACCCTTCTTGGGAAGTCGATTGGATATTTTTAATACCTGGTAATGTTGCTAAATTCGCTTCTAATGGTTTCGTCACTTTTTCCACAACTTCAGTCGGGCCTGCACCTGGGTAAGTAGCTACAACGACCCCTACCGGTGGACTAATATCAGGAATCAGTTTTAACGGTGTTTTCAATAAAGATACCGTCCCCAAAATTAAAATAAAAATCATTGTGACCATCGTAAAAACAGGTCGCCTAATGGAAAATTCACTTATCTTCAATTTATGTACTCCTTTCTAGCTTTGACCAATTAGTTTAATTGATGAACTACATAGTTTTACTATATAACACGGAATTTTTCTCAAGCAACTATTTCACTCCTTGTTTCGAAAAAGTTTATTTTTTCACCTTGAATGAATAAAAAAAGAGTCAAATCCGTTACGATTTGACTCCAATTGCTTTTTCTTTTACCGGTGTTGACAAGTAGGTAAGCGTCCAGCCAGTAAATCCAAAAAGGACAGTAATCAAAGGGGATAACAAGCAGAAAAACGCAAACGGGACGTATTCGAGAGTAGGTACCCCAAGGACCGATGCAATAAATACTCCGCATACCCCCCAAGGAACGAGTGGATTAATGACCGTACCTGCATCTTCTAGAACACGTGATAAGTTTTTATTGGCTAAGCCTAGTCGTTGGTAATGGGATTGGAACGCTTCACCGGTTAATAGGATGGACAAGTATTGTTCTCCAGCTAATAAATTGACCCCAATCCCTGATAAGACGGAAGCTAACACCACGGATTGGCGATTTTTTAACCATTGGTCAATTGCTTGAAGTATGGAAGGAACAATGCCCAATTTAAATAATAACCCTCCCATACTTAAAGCTAATAAGACAAGAGATATCGTAAACATCATGCTGTTAATTCCGCCCCGGGATAGTAATGCATCAATCGCTTCATTTCCTGTTTCTGAAACGAATCCGCCGAACAATACCGAAAATAGCTGACTGATCGTTAAATGTTCATGATATATAAATGCAATAACAATGGCCGATAAACTACTTATCGCTAACGTAAACAACGTCGGAACTTTAAAAATAGTCAATATGAACAATAAGATTAACGGAATTAGGCTATCCCAATGAACGAGTCCGCTGTCTAAGAGTGCCTGCTTCATCTCTTCCACTTTAGAAAAATTTGAAGAAATCTCTGACGGTGACATGAATACAAAAACAACGAGAGTAATAATTAATGCTGGAACTGTCGTCCAACTCATATTGCGAATATGCTCAAAAAGATCCACTTTGACAATTGATGCAGCCAGATTTGTCGTATCCGATAACGGAGACATTTTATCACCGAAAAAGGCACCCGATACAATCGCACCAGCTGTAATTGGTAACGATAAATCTAATGCGCTACTGATACCAATAAACGCCACACCAACCGTTGCCACGGTCGTTAATGAGCTACCAATACAAACGCCAACAATTGCGGTGAGGAGAAAAACAATCGCATAAAAATATTGCGGCACAATCAGTTCAAATCCTCCATACATAACTGTTGGAATCGTTCCACTTAACATCCAGCTACTGATAAGAATTCCGATAAAGAAAAAGATATAAATGGCTTGGATCCCTGATTTCGCCCCATCAACCATTCCGTCTTCTAAATCTTTCAACGGTACGTTTCGAATGAATCCATATCCCATTAAAACGAGAATGGCTATCAAAATCGGAACTTGTGGAGCGGAAGAGAAGGAAAAAATACTGACAAAAATACTAAGTAATATCCAAAGAGACAACAGAATGGCTTCCCAAAGCTTCGGCGTATAAACTGGTTGAATACGAAACATGAAAGATTCCTCCTTTTTTTCGAAATAAAAAAGAGCCTCCTTCCCTTTAGGGACGAAGAAGCTCTCCGCGGTACCACCCTAATTGATGAATGTCGTCATTCACCCACTCTTGCATTATCTGCCGTTACGAACAGTGTAATTCGTCCGAGTAGCTGCCTAGATTTTCACCAACCATCTAGTCTCTATGTGCTGCCCACTACACGACTACTTCTTCTGTTCAGCAAATCCATTATGAAACTTTTCTGCTTAAACGCTTTTAAACTTAAACGCTTTTAAGTGATAAAGTATGTACTTTTAATTTATCATAATTTTTTCATACGTCAAGTAGATTTAAAAAATAAAAAGGCTTTTCAGGAAGAAAGCCTTCTTTCTTTAGAGAATATTTTTCACAAACAGCCATTCATCTTGAATGACAATACCATTATTAGCGACGAGAGGGATTGTCGGTTTCTTTTTTCGTGCTTCACTAACAGCATCTTTTATCACTTTTTCAAGACGGTACCCTCGTTTTTGATAAAACTCGATGGCGCGAATATTATCATTTGTTGTAATTAATTCCACTCGTTTTATTCCTTCTTTTTGTGCCATCTCTTCTAACGTTCTTAACAGCAATGAACCTATTCCTTGATTCTCAATAAGCGCGTCTAACGATACAATTTCCCAAGCATGCTTTCTTTTTTTGTACGTTAACAATCCTTGAAGTTGTCCTTCGTCACTGATGACCGCTAAAGAAGGTAAGTCAGGACAATAATATATTCCCGTTGAAACGATCATTTCACAGCCTCCCCAATGCTCTTGGAAAAAAGCTACCATCGTTTCTTTAGGTAATTTCGTCACCACGTTCATCTCGTTCTCCTCCGCTGTAAGAAAAATCTATTTTATATATATAATAGAAGAAAAAGGTATTCTTTTTCCAGAATAAAAAGCCGTTCATTTCCTTTTTTGGAATTGAACGGCTTTTTTCATTACATTTCTTTCGTCCACTGGTCGATGCGTAAGGCAAGAGCTTCTGCTTGTTCTTCATTCAAACGATTAGTTAATGATTTGATAAGCTTATTAATAAGAGACTCACCAAATTCATCGTACGTAAATTGAATAGACCATTCGGCACTAGGAAATGCTACCATAAAGTATTCCTCTTTCTTATTTTCGTAAATAAATACTTTTTCTTCCTTGTTATCCATAAAAATTTTTCGGATTTTCATTACCTTGCTCCTTTCTAGTATTATCAAGGATTGACAGAGGTCATACCTCAGACGTAAGGTGTCATCGTTTGTAAAATTTGTCGAAAAAGCATTGTTAATTCCAGATTTGCATTGTAAAATAAAAAAACTGTGACGGCAAGGTTTAAATACATCATTGGGGTGAAGACAAAAATGAACTATGTATGGGGACTTTTAGGAATTTTAGTTGTACTTGGGATTGCCTTTTTATTCTCAACGGCCAAGTCCAAAATTAAGTTACAAACAGTGCTTGGCGGACTTGCGATTCAATTTGTATTCGCTTTCTTAGTATTAAAATGGGAAGCTGGAAAAAATGCATTGAACAAACTAACAATGGGGATTAACAACATCATTGGGTATGCCAACGAAGGGATTAACTTTTTATTTGGTGGTTTATTCGCTGAGGGTACAAACATCGGATTTATATTCGCGTTCAACGTTTTACCAGTTGTTATTTTCTTCTCAGCATTAATCTCTGTGTTATATTATATAGGTGTTATGCAGTTTTTTATTAAAATTATTGGTGGTTCCTTAGCAAAATTATTAGGAACACGTAAAGCAGAATCCATGTCTGCAGCTGCTAACATTTTCGTTGGACAAACAGAGGCACCGCTTGTAATTCGTCCATATTTAGCAAAAATGACTCAATCCGAATTATTTGCCGTCATGACAGGTGGTTTAGCTTCTGTAGCCGGTTCTGTATTGATTGGATATTCTCTACTTGGTGTTCCATTAAAATATTTATTAGCCGCAAGCTTTATGGCGGCACCTGCTGGATTAGTCTTAGCAAAAATTTTCGTTCCAGAAACTGAAGAAAAAGAAGAGCCAAAAGAATTTGAAATGGAAGCGGATACGGAGTCTGCAAACGTCATTGATGCGGCTGCACGTGGGGCAAGCGTCGGTTTACAACTTGCACTTAACATCGGTGCAATGCTTTTAGCTTTCATTGCTCTTATTGCCCTTATTAACGGTTTACTTGGATGGGTTGGTGGCTGGTTCGGTTTCGACCAATTATCCCTCGAAGTTATTTTAGGTTATGTATTCGCACCTATTGCCTTTGCGATCGGTGTTCCTTGGGATGAAGCAGTATTAGCCGGTAACTTTATTGGTCAAAAACTGATTTTAAATGAGTTTGTTGCTTATTCTGCCTTTGCACCTGAAATACCAAACCTTTCTGAGAAAACAGTTGCTATCGTAAGTTTTGCCCTATGTGGCTTTGCAAACATCTCTTCTTTAGGAATTTTACTTGGTGGTCTTGGAAACTTAGCGCCTAACCGCCGTGCCGACATTGCGAAATTAGGAGTACGTGCCGTAATTGCTGGTGCTTTAGCTTCTCTATTAAGCGCTGCGATTGCAGGTATGTTAATATAATAAAAAACGCAGGGGACAAGCTCCTCCTGCGTTTTTTACTTCATTTTCTTGATATTAATGACTGTATCTGCCCCTCTATCTTCGCTGGGTTCGTTTGTGGTGCTAAACGATCTACGACATTTCCTTTGCGGTCCACTAAAAATTTCGTAAAGTTCCATTTAATTTCTGAGCTTAATAACCCTTTCTTCTCTTGCGTTAACCATTTGAACAATGGGTGCGCCTCTTTACCTTTCACATTTACTTTCGCAAACATTGGGAACGATACTCCATAATTGACTTGACAAAACTGCATAATTTCATCATTTGTATCAAATTCTTGCTTCATAAATTGGTCGCATGGAAAACCTAAAACTTCAAAGCCTTGGTCTTTATATTTTTCATAAAGCTCTTGCAACTCTTTAAATTGTGGCGTAAATCCACATTTACTTGCCGTATTCACTATGAGTAACACTTTCCCTTTGTACCCCGATAAGGTCATTTGTTCTCCATTTGGTTTTTCAACTGTAAAATCATAAATCGTCGTCACCAGTTTCCACCTCATTTCATATTTGGATTTAGCATACTTCGAACTTAATAGAAAATCAAAGATTATACACGAAAAACAGAAAGAAATATGAATTTACTTATTTAGTTTTTTCCGTTGTCACATAAATACTTTTCTTTATCGCAATTTCCTTGCCAGTTCTTTTAATCTTATTTATAAGTTAGCTATGATACACTTATCCAGAGCCAACCTATAAAAACAAAAAAGTCCCTCATAGATGAAGGACTAAGCTTTATAAAAATCCACTAAGTGATTTGGCATATTCAAGCGGAGCAGTCACGATATTGAAATACGTTTGTTGATCTTGTATCGATTCGGAAAGCATTTGATGTTCGTACAATGGGTCGATATCTAATAGCCATAAGTTTAAGTCTTCGTCTATCTTCATCGTGACACATAAGTCTGCGTACGTTCCATAACACTTCTCTATTAGTTGGCATACTGAATGACAAAGTGTGATTATTTCTTGTTCCTTTAAAAACACCTCTCGTTCGTTCAAATGAAAGGCATTCCGTAAGATTTCCTGTCCCGTTAAAGAAAATTCTTCGGCACCCTTAAAATCGGAAACAATTGCTGAACAACGCCAATGCTTGGAACGATTTTTTTGTAAAAAAGCTCTCAATATATAAGAGTTCCCCTCTTTATTGATTGACGAAATAAGCGGTTGGATGAGAAATGGTTCCTCAGGTATTAACTTTGAAAAAAGTACAGTGGCTTCATCTTTAGAATAGCTATATACTTTCCATTGATTTATCCATTGATATCTATTCTTAAGCTTCTTTACTTTATATTCCATACAATTGCTTCGTAAATGGATGGGTTTTAATACAACCGTTTCATGCATATTTAACATCTCATCTAAATTTTCCAAAGTCGTTAGTTGGTTCATAGAAAGTAAATGTGAAGAGATGGAGGGATAGGAGGATAGCCATTCCTCTAATTCACGATAATTCCATACATAAGAGTTCACTAGTTTTTCCCCATGTGAAGAGATAAGTTGTTCAACGACCGGTTCATCGAGACGAACTTTATTGATAAACACATCAGGTAGAGGAAATGTACTTAATTGAAAAGACGGCTGGTCACTCTTTTGATCCGGCTGATAAACATACCCTTTAACTGTTTGATTTGAAAAAGATATACTATCGGCCGCACAAATATAAAGGAGCCCACGAAGGTTCACATAGTTAACAACATAGTCCTTAAATTTTTGTATCGCATGAAGATCCATCTCTCGTTCTTCTCGAAATGCGATTAAGCCAATAACGGGGCCAACATGTATGACCCGATTGGTCATGGTAACATCGAATGGAATATTTTCCGGAAAATCAAAAGGGACATGCATTTGATTGGACAAAGCGATGACATTTTTCGTTATGTCACTTGAAAGCTCAACTTCCACTTCTCGCCGCCACGAACCAATTTGCAAAATCATCCGCCGTGGAATCACATCCATATCAAAAAATACGGATTCATGGACGACGATTGCATTTTTTATTTGCATTGGAACCTTTGTAATATTTACGATCATGTTAACTCCTCCGGAAAGCCGGCTAAATTTTTTGCGTATAGAAGATTCATCCGCTTGATTTCATAAAAAAGGGGACGATTATGAATATCAAGTGCGAACAACGGACTCGGATTTAAATTATTCACCTCAAGAATCCACACCCTTTGATCATGATCAATGGCAATATCTATTCCTAAATTTCCACAGTGTACACCACATTGTTCGATACATTGGGCGGTTTTTTTTACGAGCTCTGAAATCTCCTTCCGCCAAGCAAACACTTCATTTGGTGAAAGGTTAAATATTTTTTGTAACGTCACTTCCCCTATTTCAGCCGTCCCTCCAGCTAAAATATTGGTGATAATGCTCCCTTTTTGCCCATATTTGGCCACCATGCACATATCGTTCCATTCACCTGCTTGATCTTTCACTAACACGATTCGAAAATCAATGTTCTTTCCATCAAAAGAAATTAAGTCAAGCGCTTCCTGTAAAATTACTTTTTTACCTTTAAACCGGTTGAGGAAATACTGGTCTAAATCATATACACTTTTAAATGTCATCGTATATGCCGTTCCGTCCTGAGAATATTCCAATTTCAAATTCTGTTCTCCAAGTTTGGTAACTTTATATATTCTCTCTCCCATACTTCCGTGAACAGGTTTCACAAATATTTGGTCATAACGGTTCAATGTGGCTTCTAAGTCTTTCGGTCGTTTGTACAGAACGGTATAAGGTAAAAAGGTCTTTACGTCATCGTTTTGGGTTAACCATTGATACATCTCCCATTTATTGAATATATAACTGTTAAAAAAACGTTGACCAAACACTCTTTGAAAATAGTTTCTCCATTTTTTATTTAAATAAATGGTTTTAAAGACACTCGCAGGATATGAATACACACCGCTTTCCCATTTTTTCGTGTCTGGATTATACAAATATCCTTCAATCGTGTGATCGTTCGTGTGAATCCCCTCTAGTGAAAAAGCAACAATCGCTCCTCCAATATGGTCGTAATCGTATAAGTAATTAGATAAGTATTGCACCGTTTCATCTAAACTGCTTTTTTTCGATGTTGTCAGAAGACCGAGATAAGGTCCAATGATTAGTTCATTTGCTACTCGGCGGAGTTCGTACGTTCCATTAATAGGAATCCGTAACCATTCAATTATATCAACAGATAACTTGACTTCATTTTCATTTATTTTCGAAGAGATGTTCAAGTTGATTTCTAATACTTGCATGCCAAAACGTAAAAACCATTTTTTTGAAATGGGAATGTGTTGTCGTCTAGCAGTAGTCGGATGGATCGTTAGTGCATTACGTGCCTGTAAGTCCGGAATAATTTTGTATGTTCGTTTCATTATTTTCCTCCCAGCCAAAACCGGCAATAGAAGCTGAATAAAGAATAGGTTCGTAACAAATTTGACGGTAAATTCTTTCATCTAACAATTGAAACCCTTTAAATGTCGGACGAACATTCGCTTCTATAAACCAAAAATGTTTTTGTTGATCCAACGCTAAATCGATACCGAATTCGGCAAAATGGCCGCCTGTTTCATCCATCATTTCACAAAAATGTTTCGTAATGAATTCAATTTCTTCTTCAACTTGAAAAGAGGCGATTTCCGAATCAAAAGCTAACGCAAGCGCTTCCCTTAGATGAAGGGCACTTCCCCCATTTGAAATGTTGGTAATCATTTTCCCCGGTCCGGCAAGCCGGCACTCAATTCCGCTGCAAACCCAATTTTTCCATCTGTTTTTTTGCATAACGACTCGTATATCCCAAGGTCTTCCATTAATTTGCGCTAAAGGGATAAATGGCTGAATGATATAATCTTGATGTATATAGTTACCTTCAACTAAATATGATTGCAACTGAGAAAATAAAATACTTATTTCAGTAAATTTTCGATAATCTTGAATGGTTAACGTTCCATCATCATTTTTAGAGATGATGGAAATGCCTCGTCCCCTTGAAAGCTTATGTGGCTTTAAGATAACTTTTGTATATTTTGTAAGAAATGATATTAAATTTTCTGTAGTTAGGATGGCGGTTTCAGGTACATAAGAATGTAATTGTTCATTTTCTTTTAATAATTTATACATTTCCCATTTATCAAATCGCTTCTCATTAAAAACTTTCCAATTGGCTATATCGGTAACTTCCGTCACAAAATTATTTTTGGAGTTAAATCCTCTTCGATAAACAACCGATGGAAAAGGCAGTTTACCATATTCCCATTTTTGATTGCTGTAATTATAAAACTGTCCATAAATACATTTATCCTGCCAACTAATCGAGCAATGCCTAAATGCAATATATAGACCACCAACGTGTTCATAAACTCCCATGGCATCTGATAATTCTTTTAAACGACGGTCATGATAATAGTAATGCTGATCGCCAAGGAGAAATCCGATTACAGGACCGATATGAATCATGTTATCTTTAGTGTACATTTGATAAGTAGCCGACTCTTGGAAGAGTAGTTGCTCAAACACTTGGGCGGAACATTTCAAGCGTAATGGTTGATGAAAGTGATTGCCTGTATTTTTTTCTGTTGAGGTGTATTCAGATATCATAACCGAAATCTCTCGTTGGCCAAACACTAGTTTTGTCTTCGTTGGCAACTGTTTGGCTATTTCATTTGGGAAATAGACCACATTGCCAGAATATTCCGAATCTATTTCTTTTAATTTCTCTAATTTTATCCATTTCATGTTGTAAGACCCTTTTCTTTGACAGATTGATCCCGTAAATATAACAGGTAGAAAAAAGCATGGTCCAATAGATTAGATTGTTCTCCATTTTCTAATTGATTGAAGGTAGACAATTCTTGATCAAACCCGGCAACATAAATGAGATAAGGAAAACCTTTTTCTTCAAGAAGAAAATCAAGCGTACAACTGCCTAAAAGCGGAATATAAAAATCAAAATACTCCGCAATCTTTAATGTAAGATTGGTTAATGATTCTACTTGATGATTGGTCATATTTTGAACATTTTTTAACGAGGTGGAGATCATTTCTTGTTGTGAAAAGATTCCTTTTTTTACAACCATCAAGGGATTCGTCCATGTTCCTTCCGCCCCCTTTTGCAAATACATTCTTATTTCAAGTGGGGTTTTCTCTTTTTTCATACATGGAATCCCCTTCATTAAACGGAAATTTTTGTTATTGACCATTTTTAAAATATAAGTTTGAATGTCTTTACTTTCACAAACTTGTTCAAAATTGCCAATACAAATAATAAAATTGTTCTTCTTTGTTTTTTTAATGACTGCAGCTTTTGGAGAGACGTACGTCTTTTCAGGTAAGAGATATAAGGTATCATTAGCTTGTAACCATTCGGTTAATATAGTAGGATCTAAGGCTTCTGACGGTAGGAGAAATTGATGGGAACCTTCTAACGCTGTTAACATTTCAAAGATGATACCTTGGTCAAATCGATTAACCGGATTAATGACAGTGATGTTTTCCATTTTCCTTAACGTACGCATTTTACGAATATTTTCTTTTCTGGAAAAAAGGGCGAAGTTATAAATTAAAGGGGGAATGTCACATAGCCCTTCACGAATGGTGTTACCGTCAAGAATCGTACCACAAATGCATTGATAATCTAGATTAATTCCATCGATTGAAAACAAGACGGTTTTCAATCGATATTGTTTGGAATATCGACTGAATTGTTCAAGCATGTGTTGATAAAGGTGATGCTGTTTTTTTGCATGATATAAAAAGCCCAATTGAATCGGTTCTGTTTCCACAGTCTCACCCCTTCATAATTCCCTATAAGAGCATGGCATTTCAATTTTATTTTATGAATTTATTTCGTATCAGTGTCTATCCAAATGAGTCATCCAAAATATTTTTGAAAAATAGCTTACAGATACACATCTCTTTTACGTAAATCCGTTTAGCTATTGATGACGATTGGGCATAATAATCGGCTTTTGGGGTGGGAGGACGTACCGCTTTGGAATGACTGGTCCCCGATCTTCGTGACCATCGATAACGATTCCTGGCGTCCATGACCCTTCAGGTAAAATTCGTTGAACATTATAAAAATTTCTACCATACCATCGTTTGAAGCTTGATATAATTCCGATAGCAGTTGGTGTTCCTCTTGCTGTACAAATGACAGAAGGCCTTCCTTCTAACTCGCCCATGTAAATCCCTACATGCCCAATATAAACGGTATGATTGCTCCGCTCTTTCCACCAAGTAAAAATATCTCCCGGACGAAGATGTTTCACCCCTTCCAAGTGCCAATATTCATCAACAATCTTTTGATAAACACCGTCAACACGTTTCCCTATATCGACATACTTTTTCGCAACACCAGTCAAGTCAAATCCAAAATCGCCATAGACTAATTTGATAAACCCTGAACAATCGAGGACTCCATCAGAGTGATAAGAATTATATCCGTGTCCATATACCGTATAGCCATGCTCCATATACCATATCGCACGTTCAACGATTTGGTCCGCTAAACTCCCTTTTATATGTTGATAACTATCACGATACTGCTTCACTTTTTTTAATTCATTATTTTTATAATCGTTATAATTCGCTTCATATTTTGCAATCGCTTCTTCTGTTGTCAAAGAGATATAAGATACCACAATTCCACCCTCTTACATTACGATTCAATAAAAAATGGATGTTCTGTCTCATTCAAACATTTATGAATTCTCTCTTTATACGTTTTCCATTTCACCATTTGTAGGGCATCCTCGATGGAGAAAAATCCAGCATCTAACGCATCGTCCCCACATGTGACCTTTCCTCTAATGGGAGTTCCAAGAAAAAGAATGGTACAGCGACTATTTTTAATATCTTGTATAACGCCACATAATTTGATAATTTGGATCTCTATTCCGGCCTCTTCTTTCACTTCTCTAATAGCCGCCTCCTGAATAGATTCACCATTTTCTACATACCCACCAGGAAATTCCCATCCTCTTTTCCAATTTTTTACTAATAAAATTTCATTGTGCTCATTAAATACAGCCACAGAGCCTGCTAACCGATGTTTAGGAAATGCCATGATTCTTCTTCCTTTCAGGACAAAATCCAATCGAAAAGAGATATTGCTCTAATAGCTGAACAAATTGTTCCATATCTTTATATGTGATGTCCCCAATATTGGCCACCCGAAACGTTGGAAAATCATGAAGTTTTCCAGGATAAATGGTTATTCCATGTTGTTGAAAAAACTGATGCATTTCACCAAAACAATAGCTAGGAATGGTTGGTTCCACTATGGCCGTAATGATACGGGAGTGATGTTCTTTTTTTACCAAGTGGGTTAATCCTAAACGAGTAATGCCATTAATCAGCACTTCCCAGATTTTAGAATATCTCGCATACCGATTTTCAATTCCTTCAAGGCGAGTCTCTATGATGGCTTGTTTTAACGCATAAAGTGTTTGAACGGGAGGAGTAAATCGCATCTGTTTCGTTTCCTGGAAGTATTGATACTGTGAATACAAATGGAGATAAAAATTACGGGGACGAAGCTGTTTCGTCGCTTCTAAATGGTCTTTTCTCGCAATCACAAATCCAACACCAGCCATGCCTTGAAGATTTTTATTGGAACTAGCGGCAAGATAACTTATATTCATTGCTTCCATATCAAGAGGAATAGCCGCATATGAGCTCATTGCATCCACAATCATATGAATACCATATGTTTGACAAAGGCGTCCGAGCGAAGCAATATCATTTAACAGTCCTGTTGTTGTTTCGTGATGAACAACGGCAAGATGAGTAATCTTCCCGTTAAACTGATGAATGATCTTTTCGATGGATGGAAGGTGTAAAGGTTGATCAGGCCTACTTTCGAATTCCACAAAATTCAGGCCATATGCATCGGCGATTTGGCACATTCGTTTTCCGTAGGCACCGTTATTAATAATCAAGACAGTTCCATCACCTATTACGGAACTTAAAATAGACTCGACAACAGCCGTTCCAGAGCCCCCAAACAGGACGGTGGTATATTGATCAGTGGATGCAACGAAATTGGTTAATTCATCTGAAATAAATTGCATCACATAGCCGAATTCTTCTTCTCGCGGACAAATATCAGGAACAACTTGTGCATATTTGACAGTATCTGTCGTAGTGGCTGGTCCCGGATTTAGTAGAATTTTTCTTTGAACAGGCGGTTTCTCCCTTTCTTGAAGTTTGATGTACGGATAAATGTCACGTTTTGCTTGTAATAAATGTTCTTCGTTATCAATTTCACACCAAGCTAATGGATGGATTTTGTAGACGTAAAGTGGAACTTGAGAAGAAATACCTACAAGGGCGGCTTCATAATCGAGCATCAATTGTTCCTGAAAATGTTTTTCCGCATATTCGCATATCGTATGGAATGTAGAATAGGATAGTTTCGATATTCCTACTAACGCGACGCTAGGGTTAACTAGTTCCTCTTTGTTTTTGGACATCTTTTTTAAGAAGCATTGTTCATCGGTTTCGATAAAAACCTCGTCATTCGCCCCGGTTAAGCTGCTAGCCAAAATGACATCGGCACAACGATGGTTGATTAGTAGTTTAATTGCCTTTTTTTCATAGACTAAGTCACTTTCTAATAGAAGAAAGTCTTGACTAACCCGTTCTTTTAAACAATAAAGGGTGTATAAACTCCCGGTCGTTTCATACTTGTCGTTACGAACGCAAGTAATTTGGGGATATTGTTTAGCTAGTTCTTCGTAAGCCTCAGCTAAATAACCTGTTCCAATAACAATCTCTTCAATACCTGCCTCCAATAATTTCTGGATTGATTCTTCAATGATCGGTTTCTCACCGAGTTGTAAAAATCCCTTCGGCTGATGTTTCGTTCGTTCGCCCAGTCGACTTCCCATCCCAGCGGCTAAAATAACGGCTGTTTTAACCATTTAAAAACACCTTCAATCGCTCTTTCACTTGATGTGGCTTTAATGTTGGACGAGCAAGATTTTTCTTTGAGCCAGGTGCTATTTTCATATAAAGAAATGTTAAGCCTTTATGTTTCTTCCAATCATTTATTTGATCAGTTAATTCATGTAGGTTGTGAATGTAAATCGCTTTTGTATAACCGCAAGATGCTGCTACTTCAACAAAATCAACGTTGTGAGAAACTGTGCTTTGTCCTCCAGTTGAATCGTGTACATTATTGTCCAATAAAAAATGCAACATATTTTTCGGTGCGTAATACCCATTTGTCGCTAAACTACCCATCCGCATCAACAACGCCCCGTCACCTTCAATGACGAACACATCTTTATCTTTCTTTGTTCGTGCCATTCCTAGACCAAGCGAACTCACACAGCCCATCGAACCGACCATATATAAATTATTCGGGGCATCTTCCACTTCAAACAGTTCCCTGCCTGTTTTACCTGTAGTTGCTAATTGGACGGTTTGCTCGTCTTTCAATGAATTAATATGCTGTAAAACTTCCCATCGTGTCGGCAGTTGATCTTCTCCTGATCGATTTACCTTTTTTACGTTGAAATTTGTCCTTTGTTTTTCAATTTTAAGTGATTCCGTTGTAAACGTTCCTTTTTTCACAACAAAAAAGAATGACTGCTGATGTTCAATACAAGTTTTCGCACGCTGTAATTGCTGTTTTGCTTCGTCCAAGTTTGATGATAAGTAATCCCACTTGATTTCCATCAGCTCTAACATTTGTGTAGTGATACGCCCCATCAATTCATGTTGGGGTTCATCTGAAAGTCCCGGTTCCCCTCTTAAACTAACAAATCCAAGCACCGGGATTTGAAACGGATAATTTAAAGAAACAAGAGGAGAAACAGCGTTCGTTAACCCGGAATTTTGCATTAATACAACTGATTTTTCTCCAGCTAATGTCGCACCAGATGCAATAGCCACCGCTTCCCCTTCATTCGTTGCTGCTACATAGTCACATTCGTTCATCGCATAGTTGATTAAATGTTTAAGAAACGAACAAGGAACCCCACTAAAAAATGTGAAACCTAACTTTTTTAATTCTTCACCAAACAGTTTTGTGTCAATCAAATAACTCACCTGCTTTTTGTAAGTCACGAATTGTATCAATATCTAACCAAGAACCTTTGATATATTTCACGGCAATTTTGTGTGAAGAGCTAATGTAATGAAACAGATCGGCCATGGTCAGTTGGTGGAAATCTTCTCTTTCTGCCAAATGTTCAAGTGCTTTTTTTACAATGAGTGCCCCTTTTTTCGATACTTTCCATAACCCGATAAATTCCCCGTGGATGTCTTCTTCTTGTAGATTGTTAGACATATGGAGAAATTGAACGGTACTAGAGTATAACTTTTTAGAATAGGGAATGTTCGTGGTGACAAAATCTTTATCTTTACTGATGGTTTCGACGTCAGCATCGACGATGAGGGTGATATCGTTTAGGTCATTGAGAAGATCGTTGAGGATGTAATTTTTAAAAATAATATCTCCGTAGCTGATGATGGTATTTTCCTGTAATTGTTCTTTTGCTAGATATAATGAATACAGTTCTTTTGTTTCGGCGTATAAATCATTGTCAATAACTGAGAAATTGGCAGATGACACTTTATCTTTTGCGTATCCTCTCACTACGCAAATGTCTTTAATCCCTACTTTATGAAATTCATCGATTTGTGTAGTTAAAATCGATTTTCCACCGACTTTCAAAAGCGTTTTCGGAATCTCTTTGGTAAGCTCATCCATGTCTCCACGGCTAGCAGCTAAAATAATGGCATTTACTTTTTTTCTTGGGACCGGGAGATACTTCTTTTCTGCTTGTTGTAATTCATCTGCTCCTTGAAGTCGAAACACTTCATCGACCGGTACAACCGCTGATTCAACGTCGACTAGACTTTGATCTTGATAAATTTGACGGGTCGTATGTTGCATTGCCGTAATCGCTGCACGCAAATTATGATTGGCCCAAATCGCCACATTTACACCTAAATCTTTAAAAACTTGGGTCGGAACAGAATAATATTTCGTCGGGACAATGACGACCGGAAGCCTGCCGCTCCATTCTTTCATAAATGCTTTAATCTCTGAATGGTCACTTTTTTTACTATGAATTAATACCGCATCCGCTCCTGCTTGACGATACGCCTCCGCACGACGAAGAGCTTCCTGAAGTCCCCAGCCAGCAATAAACGCTTCTACTCTGGCGACCACCACAAATTCATCGTCTGCCTGACTATCTTTCATCGCTTTAATTTTTCCACAAAACTCTTCTACATCCGCTAAAGGCTGTGCCTCCCCGCTAATAAATGAATTCGTTTTTGGAAAGAGCTTATCTTCAATACATACACCGGCGATCTGTCTAGATTCTAATTTTTTTACAAGGCGTCGTGCGTTATTAAAGTTTCCATATCCCGTATCCCCATCTAATAATATAGGGATGGATGTGGCATCACTCATAAACTCTAACACATCTAACACTTGTGTCCATGACGCTTCATTGTTATCTCGTACGCCCAAAGACGCTGAGATGGATAATCCACTGGCCCAAATTCCTTTAAATCCAGCTTCTTCAACAATTTTTGCTGATATACCATTATGGGCTTCCATTAAAAAATCTAATGAACTTGAATTAATTATATGTCGTAACTGAGCTGTCTTTTTCATGTTGCCTTCCTTTCTAATCAAATATTTTTTATAAGTAGATAAAAAGACTATCGTATAATGGCCCTCTTAAACTGTTTAAAAGTGTCTTCTACCATCACACGATGAGGTAATTTTAAAAGAATCACTGCATCTGAATGGAGAAAGGATTTTACTGTTTCATAGACGTCCTTACCGTCCGTACAAAAATGCACATTGTTGGTGTTCATTCCTTGTTGCATTGCTACCCGACCAATTTCCTTTGCTTCATCTCCAACGATGATTAAGTGGTCTACGTTCGTGTTTACCACTTTCTCCCCCATTCGTGCATATTGTTCCATCGCATACTTTTGGTTTCCTAACTGTGGCATATATCCTAAAATGGCGATTTTTATTTTTGTACCGGATATGTCTTTAAGTACTTCAAGTGCTTCAGCCATCGATAATGGTGTTACGTTCCAAGTATCGTCAATAATGGTTACTCCACCAACCCCTTTTTGGATTTCTAAATGTTCCTTCATGTGTTCAAATGTAGCTAATCGTTCACAACATTCAGCAATTTCTATTCCTGCACTGGATGCAGCAGCAATCGAAGCTAAGGCATTGTACACATTCGATTTTCCATAACCAGGCACCAACACTTCATACTCGTTTTCTTGGTGCGTAAGGGTAAACTTCATGCCTTCATCTGTGTAACGGACATGATTAGCTTTAAAATGACATCCTTCACTCATACCAAAATAAATGACATGGTTAAAATCACTTATATCTACTACTTTTTTGATGTTCGGGTCATCGCCATTTAAAATGATGATCCCCGTCTTTTTATCAAGTCCTGTGAGAATTTCTGCTTTCGCTTTCATATACGCATCAGGGGTTTTGCAATCCTTTAAGTGGTACACATCAATATTTAGCAAAACACGAATCGGCGGCTGGAAATATTGAATCGTATTGGCTAAATATCCTGGCGATGCTACCGGCATTTCAAACACGGCTGCTTCCGTTTGGTCATCAATCCCCAGCAAATACTTTAAATTAAGGGACCTTTGATTATTACTTAGATAGGTAGAGTGGACGTGATAATACTTTCTTAAAATATGTTTGACCATCTGTTTCGTCGTTGTTTTTCCACACGTACCGGTGATACCGATGATTGGAATATCGAACAGGTTTCGATAGTAAGTTACAAATTTCCAGTATGCATCCTCTATATGCTCCACTTGAATCAAAATACAATGGTTTTTTACTTTTCTAAAAGCATCTGGTTCGTCGGTAACTACCGTAACCGGTTGATACTTTTTAAACAATTGTTTATCGATTTTCATATCGTTGTAACGGTAGAATAACAAGGTATGGTCCTTTATTTTTTTCGGACGATACGTAACATGTTCGATGAGTGGATTTCCTGACCCATGTGTCACATTTCCGTCAATGACGTTCACAATTTCTTGGAGATATAATGGTTTCATAGAATCCCCCCTTTCATGACTCGATGATCGTACTTTTTAATTGTTTAAAAGAGTCTTGAACCATGACTCGATGAGGAATTTTTAACAAGACGATTGTTTCGTTACTTAATAAAGGTTCTAATATATTCAAAATGTCTGTTCCATCCTCCGCAAAATAAACATTGTTTGGATTCATGCCACATTTAAGAGCTTCCTTCGCAATTTCCTTCGCTTCTTCTCCAACAACAATCAAATAATCTACATTCGATTCCATTACTTTTCTTCCAATTCGTTCATACTCATTTTTTGCGTATTCCCCTTCTCCTAACTGTGGCATATACCCTAATAAAGCGATTTTCTTTTTTGTATCAGCTACCTCCTTCAACACTTGTAGCGCTGTTTCCATCGATAGTGGAGTGACGTTCCATGTATCATCGATGATGGTACTCCCATTGATTCCCTCTCGAAATTCCAAATGTTCCATGACTGGTTGAAAGGATGCAAGTCGTTCACACGCTTCCTTGATTTCCACTCCTGCACTACATGTGGCCGCAATAGAAGCGAGCGCATTGTATACATTATGCTTGCCGTATCCAGGGACATACACTGAATACGTCTGATGTTGATGATGCAACGTAAATTTCATCCCTTTTTTCTCATAAGACACATCAGTCGCTTGAAAATGACAACCATCCCTCATGCCGAAATAAACAATGTTATTTTGGATATGGCTGATATCAATTTGACGAATGTTCTCATCATCTGCATTTAAAATCAACGTATTGTAATTTGGATCGAAATCATGCAGTAATTCTGCTTTTGCTTTTAAATAACGTTCAGGTGTTTCACATCCAACTAAATGATAGACATCAATATTTAACAAGACGCGAATTTGAGGTCGAAAATATTGAAGATAAAATAAAATATCTCCTGGTCGGTCGACCCCCATTTCAATAACTGCCGCCCCCGTATCCTCATCGATTCCTAATAAATAGCGATGATTTCTATGGCCACCATTAAAGCTCTTATACGTGGATTGCACTTTATATCTTTTTTTAAGGATGTGGGTAATCATTTCCTTTGTCGTCGTTTTCCCGCATGTCCCCGTGATTCCAATAATCGGAATATCAAAAAGGTTCCGATAATAATCAATAAAATTCCAGTACGTTTCGTCGATATTATCTACTTGGACCACTATTACTTTTTCTCCTAGATGGGTAAAATGATGCGGTTTTTCCGTCATGACCACCACTTCGTTATACTTTTTAAAGAGCTTGGAATCAACTTTCCTTTTTGTATATAAATCAATGAGCAATGTATGATGACCGATTTTATATCGCTTTGTCACCACATTCTTAATGAGCGGATTTCCTTTCCCTTGGACGAATACTCCCCCAGTTTGTGCCACTATCTCGTTCAAAGTAAGCCATTTCACATCGATTCCCCCGCTTCCCCTTCTAGGTATTAGTTATTGTATACATCTAATTTGGTTGCTGTTATAGATGGACAACCAATTTTTTTCAGGAAATGATGTGTCAGTCTCACTTGAAGATTTTTTTAATAGTCATCAATGATTGAAATGGTCATAATCCAAAAAATACATAAGGGAGCTACAGAACGATTAAGTCCACCGTGAATACTATTTAGGGGCGTTTTACGGCCTAACGCATGACGGCTAACCGATGATTGGCACATACGAAGAGTTCCCAAACTTTTTTTCTTATATGCCTATGGAGATTACGGGCTTGTTTTTAGTATGTCATGGCCTAAATATTGCGGGACGTCATGACAAAAGGATCATATCCAGCATTCAACTTGTATCTGCGCATTTCAAGCGTAACTTTAAGAAGTATCAAGCATAAGAGTGTTGATATTTCTATTTATTTTATATTGGATATTGCCCGATTTCAGGGTAGAAAGTGTACGGAGCATACCGAACGAGCTTATATTTTCATGAAACGTTCTTGGATATGGTAAACTATATTTCACAATAAGCTGAAGGGGGAAAAACAATGGCGCATCAATTAGCAACGTTTGCCGGAGGATGCTTTTGGTGTATGGTCGAACCTTTTGAGGAAAAACCAGGAATTATTTCCGTCATTTCCGGATATTCCGGTGGATGGAAAGAAAATCCGACGTATAAAGAAGTATGCAGCGGTACAACCGGCCATTACGAAGTTGTACAAATTACGTATGACCCAGAATTAATTAGCTATGAAACGTTATTAGACATTTATTGGAAAAGTATTGACCCAACCGATGAAGGAGGCCAATTTAACGACCGTGGCCAATCCTATCAAACCGCTATATTTTATCATACGGAAGAACAACGTATAGCTGCTGAAAAATCAAAGAAGCATCTTGAAGAACACAGCCCGTTTAATAAACCAATTGTCACGAAAATATTACCGGCAAAACCATTCTATCCAGCGGAAGAATATCATCAAAACTTTCATAAGAAAAACCCATTTCGTTATGCTCTTTACAAAAAAGGTTCGGGCCGCGAAGACTATTTAAAAAAACATTGGGAAGATCAAAAGAAAAAAGAAGAGTTAAAAAAGAGATTAACACCGATGCAATACGAAGTCACCCAAAATAATGGAACGGAACCACCATTCCAAAACGAATATTGGGACCATTTTGAAGAAGGCATTTACGTCGATGTCGTCACTGGGTACCCGCTCTTTAGCTCCAAAGATAAGTTTGACTCTGGTTGTGGTTGGCCGAGCTTCTCGAAACCAATTCTTAAAGGGGCGATAGAAGAAAAAATTGACTTAAGCCACGGAATGGTACGCACGGAAGTCCGAAGTAAAGATTCTGACAGCCATCTTGGTCACGTCTTCAATGACGGCCCAAAAGAACTTGGTGGACTCCGTTACTGCATTAATTCTGCCGCCCTTCGTTTTATCCCAAAAGAGAAGATGGAAGAAGAAGGATATGGAGATTATTTGATTTTGTTTAAGTAATAAAAATGGGAAGTCTTAACGGAGACTTCCCATTTGCCATACCTTTTCTTAATCCAAAACTTCAATACCCCATTGTCTTCTTCATGTTTTAATAATTCATGACCAGTTGATTGTGCCCAGGCGGTTAAATCGTTCTTCGCACCATGATCCGTTGTGTGAACTTCAAGCACTTCCCCTGATTTTAGTTCATCCATCGCTTTTTTCGTTCTAACAATTGGCATCGGACAAGCTAACCCTTTCGCATCTACTACTTTTGTTACTTCCATCTTAATAACCTCCATTTATTCGTTTTATTGAACCGCACAGCGATTCGGCCAATTTCCATTTCACGTTGCTTATCTTCGTCTGGATTCAATTTTTCCATGTTCGTTTGTGGTAGAAATTAGATTGAGGTGGTAAATTTTCCGTTACGGTCTTTCTAAATTCTTGTTCATCAAGAATAGTGAGTCCGTGATTTTTTTTGGAAATCACGAGCTAACTCCCATTCCCCCTAACGTATAATTAGTTGCAAAAAATTTCTAATCGTTATTTAACGATTGATTCCACTTGTCATTCCTGTCCATTGGCTCATACCTGGAACGACATTGTACACTTTTGTAAATCCATGCTCTGTTAACTTTTGAGCGGCTAAATCGCTACGGTTCCCAGTCCGACAAACTATATAAATTTCATCATCTTTGTTTAATTCATGTACACGCTGCTCTAATTCACCCAAAGGAATGGAAATTGCGTTTGGAATATGATTAAAAGCATACTCAGCAGCCTCTCGAACATCGAGAACAACGATTGTTTCGTTCGCTTCCAGTTTCTTTTCCAGTTCCTCATTAGTAATCACGTTTGGGTACTTTCTTTCGATCGTTTCTTCATTGGAAGACTTTCTTAAATAATGTTTTAACACCTCTCCATCTTCCACCGTCCCTAAATATTGATGACCAGTACTCTCTGCCCATACTTTTATATCTACTTTGGATCCTTTATCAGTTGCTTGAACTTCCAACACTTGACCTGCCTCTAATTCATTTATCGCTTTTTTTGTTTTTACAATCGGCATGGGACATGCTAAACCTTTCGCATCAACCGTTACATTTGCTTTTAAGTTTTTCATTAAATTATACCTCCTAACCACTTTACCTTATAGGGTATTTATTACCTTAAAAATTTTTTCCATTAGATAAATAAGTTGACTTGACCTTCTTCTGCATCAGCTAAGTAGGCCGCTACCCCTGCATATTCAATGCCATCTAACAGTTCCTCTTTTTTTAAACCAAGTAAATCCATCGTCATGGTGCAAGCGACTAGCTTAACCCCTTGTTCTTGGGCCAATTCGATTAATTGTGGTAATGGCATCGCATTATGTTTTTTCATAATACTTTTAATCATTTTCGGACCAAATCCTGCAAAATTCATTTTGGATAGACCCATTTGATTGGCCCCTCTTGGCATAAGTTTAGCAAACATTTTTTCGATAAATCCTTTCTTAACTGATACAGCTTCGTCTTTCCGTAACGCGTTAAGTCCCCAAAACGTATGGAAAATCGTAACATCGTGATCATACGCCGCTGCTCCATTAGCGATAATATAAGCTGCCATCGCTTTATCGTAATCACCACTAAATAAAATAATGTTTGTTTTTTTCTTTTCTGACATTGTTTAATCCCTCCTTAATTACCTATATAGGTATATATTGTTTTAAAAAATTTATTCTAATTGAAAGGATTGATTTTTATAATTACCCCCATGGGTATATTACAGGAATAAAACAATAGTGTCAACTCATTTTTTCCCTAAATTTGAGATATAAATGAAACATATTATTCAATTTGTCGTCTATACCATTAAAAAGGAGTAAGGGAAGTATAAAAATGAAATTATTTTCAACATTTATTTTCTCTATATTTTTTCTGACTGCATGTATGAATGGAATTAATCCAAAAGAACATGTAGGGGAAATATATCGTCTGGCCTTAGACGAAATGATGGGAAAAGATACAGCATTAAATAGCCATATGAAATACATCGCTATTGATTTGGGTAATTTCGTTGAATTGAACGAACAAGATAAGAAAGAAATATTCCGTTTTTTCGAAAAAAAGTACAAAGTTAAGGTTATGGAAGCTTCATTTGCAGAACTGAAAGAAAAAGGTTTATATAATCCAGATACAATGGTCTTGGATGGTGTGCTTCTAAAACTTGATAAGGTTTCTTTTAAATTTAACAAAAATATCTTATTTGAAGGTTCCAAGTATCGTTCTGGAACTGGTGCCATCGGTATAGAAATTACTGTTTATTATAAAGATGGAAAATGGCAAATTAAAGAATCTGAAATGACTTGGATTAGCTAGATTTTTTTATTATTTACAAAAATAGAAAAGAGGTGATTTTTTCACCTTTTTCGCTATGTTAAGCCGCTTTGTGCTGACACTGACCATTTGTTAGCGTGTAACCCATAACGTGGAAACCTTTTTTTCGAAGGGTTCGGATACTAAGATTTTTTTCTATATGGTTGGCAGCCACGATATACACTTTGTTTTGAGATAATTGCTGACTGCTTCTTTCTAAGTAAGCAATTGGAATATTAATCGCTCCGTGTACGGGATCTTTGTATGACTCATGAAAATCGCGAACATCTAAAATGATTGAATTACCTTGCGAATGAAAAGATTGTACACAAGGAACGCCCCACACGGGAACGTATCTTTTATACATCAACATAGCCATTAAACTAATGAACAAACTCAAAACAAGAATCATCCTGTTAAAACCTCCCCAGATAAGTTACCATAATTGGAACTTCACTGACAAGGAATATGATATACCCTATTCGGTATAATAGCAACAAAAATTCACGTATTTGTATTCACTTTCTTTTGATTAATCATTTGGTACATAAAAAGATGTAGAATGTTAATGTTTAATATCTTGTTAAAGATGTTTCCGTGCATCTTCCCTAAATCAATCCATTTTTAATAAAGGCTATTTTATATCATTGTGATTTTTATCAAGTTATTCACATGAAGCGAAAGGCGGCGACTCCGGCGGAAACAAGAAGCCGCAAGACCCTTACTTGAGCGTAGCGAGGGAAGCGGCTTGCGGCTTGCCCGCGGAAGGTGTCCGCCACAAGCGAAATGTATAAATATTAACATTATCGTTTAAAAGAGCCTTAATAAAAAAAGCTAATGGTATACAAATTAATCATGGAGCATTTGTATACCAAAAGCTTTTTAATCGAGAGCATTTTATAAGAAATGCATAGGTACTATTGACTTACTGCTTCGTTTACCTTTGTTTTATGTTGTTGTTTATTAGGTGGTAGATGAATAGCTTCTCCCTTTAACGCTTCAACTGCTTCTAACAATCCTTCATTTATACTCGGATGTGGGTACAATGGAAACTTCATATCTTCATCTCGGGCTACATTTTCCAGACCGATGATTCCACTTGAAATAAGCTCGATTGCTCCAGATCCCATCATATGAATGCCGACAACTAAGTCTGTTTTGGCATCTGTTAGCACTTTGATAAACCCTTCTTTTTGGCCAATAATAGAAGCAAATCCATTAGCCCTTAATGGAAATTGGCCAACATGAATGCATTCGTATTGTTCTTTTGCTTCCTTTGCAGTTAGTCCGACACTTGCAATCGGAGGAATCGAATGAACAATTGTCGGCATAAAGGTTAAATCTACTTCCGAATCCAAACCGGCGATCGTTTCTGCCGCTACTTTTCCTTGTTTTATCGCTTTGACAGCTAATGCTGGACCCTCTGTTACATCCCCAATGGCAAAAATATTTTCTAGTGACGTCTGTCCTTTGTGGTTGACGTCAATAAAGCCTGTTTCGGTCAATTTGATTCCCAACTTGTCGATTCCTAATTCTTCTATATTGGATTTCGTACGACTTGATACAAATAAGTGCGATCCTTCGATCGTTGTCGTACTTCCTTCACTAGTAATCAACACTACTTGAACAGTCTTTAATGCGTGCTCGACTTTGTGTATGGTGCTTTTTTGATAGATTTTTATTTTTCTTTTTTTCAAGAGACGCTGAAGCTCTCGATTAATGGATGGGTCAAATGGGAAATCGTCTTCGAGAATTAAGGTAACTTTCGAACCGAAAGCATGATAACTCATGGCTACTTCTAACGAAATATAATCATTACCATAAACCATTAAATGCTCAGGTACCGTATTCAACTGATAAATAGAAAAAGCATTTAGTATACGATCATGGTCAATAGTAACAAAAGATGGAGAAACAAGTGAGGCTCCTGTCGCGATAATCACATGTTGGAAGCGATAAACATCAAAGGCAAAATGGGTTTCCACTCCGAGACGATCTTCCGACAAAAATGAAGCTTTTCCTTTAATGAGTTCGATTTTATTTGCTTTACATAGTGTTTCCACACCTTGACGTAGTTGTTTTATTATATTTTGCTTATAGTTTTGTAATTTTTCTATATTCAATGACGTAGTTTTGAACTCGATTCCTAATTGTTCGAAATGCTGTTTTTCTCCTATTTGTTTAGCCGCATGCGCAAAAACTTTTGATGGGATACATCCTTGGTTAAGACAAATTCCCCCGAGCTCATTTTTTTCAATTAATGTGACGGACAAACCTAGCTGAGCGGCACGTATGGCCGCATGATATCCTCCTGGCCCGCCACCAATAATGATCACATCTCGTTCATGAGCTAGTTCACCAACAACCATCTATACCATCTCCACAAGCATCAATTTTGGGTTTTCAATTAACTTCATTAAATAGTTTGTAAAATGGACTGCAGTTGCTCCATCAGCTACACGATGGTCAAAGGACATAGAAATATTCATCATTTGGCGGATCACAATTTCATCATGCTCCGTTACAACTGGTCGTTTCTTTGTTTTATGGAAGGCAACTAATGCAACTTCTGGATCATTAATAATCGGTGTGGCACCAATACTTCCCCCTAGTGGTCCGACATTACTAATGGTGAACGTGCCTCCTGAAATGTCTTGAATGGACAATTTATTTTCTAATGCTTTTTTGGTGAGTGCTTTTGCTTCATCATGGATTTGACGTAACGATTTCTTCTCAACATTTTTAATAACTGGCACAATTAACCCTTCATTTGTATCTACAGCAATTCCGATATGATGCTCTCTTTCTAATCGGATGACTTCGTTTTCCTCATCTAATTTCGCATTGAAAATCGGGAACTGTTTTAAGGCGAGGGAAAGGGCTTTAATAAAAAATGCTGTGGCAGATATGTTCATATTATTTTCTTTAAGTTCATTACGGAGCTGATTCAGTTCCGTCACATCTATTTCTTCAAAATGCGTACAATGAGCGATTCGATATAGAGATTGGGTCATTTTATTGGCAATTTGTTTTCGTCTACCACGGAACGGAATGATGGTTTGTTCGTGCGATTCATCTATAGGTCGAGAACGATTGTCCTCTACTCGTTGAACATTTGATGGCTTTTCGATGAATTGAGGCTTACTTTCCAGTGGCTTTGTTACTTTTCTGCTATGGTTTTGTGTTTGAATAAAACGATAGACATCTTCATCCATGATACGTCCAGCAGGTCCTGTTCCTTTAACAAGTAATAAGTCTACCCCATGATCCCGTGCAATTTTTCGAGTATAAGGTGCGGCAAGAATCCGCTGTGGTTTTTTATTCTGTTTTATGACATTCCTTTCAATTTGCTGATTTTGAGCTGAAATTGTTACTGGTATTTGTTTTTCAGTACGCTGTTGCTCACTATGAACGATATTCTCAGTTGGCTGTAATAAAAGTAAGGTTGTACCGACTTCTACGGTTTGACCTTCAGGTATTAGGATATCGCTAATAACCCCTGAAGAAGGCGCTGGAATTTCCGCAGTCATTTTGTCCGTTTGTATTTCGACCAGTGGTTGATCTGCTTTTACTTCATCTCCTTTTTTGACAAAATAATGCATGATCATAGCATCTGTCATTCCTTCTCCAATATCGTGAAGTTTGACTTCAACCACTTCCACTCCCCCCTCTCTCATTAAAACTTGACGGCTGTTTGAATCGCGGATAATACCCGATTGGGTGTTGGTAAATATTCGTCTTCATAGCTAAAAAACGGTACAGGAACATCATACCCTGTCACTCGTTGTACAGGTGCTTTTTGATATAAAAACGACGTATCATTAATGATCGCTAGAATGTCGTTCGCTACTCCTCCAGTCATATGCGCTTCTTGCACGATTACAGTTCTCCCAGTTTTTTGAACAGATTCACTAATAAGTTCTTTATCAAGCGGATAAAGGGTGCGTAAGTCAATCACATCTGCTTCAATCCCTTTTTGGGCAGCCATTTGAGCAGCTTTCATTGCCACTGGAACCATTGCTCCCCATGCAATGATGGTTACATCGTCTCCTTCCCGGAGCTTTTTCCCTTTACCGATCTCGATGACATATTTCCCCTCAGGAATTTCTTCACGAACCGATCGGTAACATCTCATTGGTTCTAGGAATAAGACAGGATCAGGATCTTCAATAGCTGCAATTAACAACCCTTTGGCATCATATGGAGTCGAAGGACAAACGACTTTGATTCCTGGCATGTGGGTAAATAATGCCTCGGTACTATCACTATGAATCTCCGGTGCCCGTACTCCTGCACCATAAGGAGCCCGTATGACCATCGGTACGGTAAAATGTCCCATCGTACGTGAGCGCATACGAGCAGCATGTGTCATGATTTGTTCATAGGCTGGGTAAATAAAACCTAAAAATTGAATTTCAACAACAGGTCGAAATCCGTTAAGGGCCATCCCGATGGCCGCTCCAGTAAAGCCGGCTTCACTTAACGGTGTATCCATCACCCGCTCTTCTCCAAATTCCGCTTGTAATCCATCGGTCGCCCGGAAAACGCCACCGTTTTTACCGATATCTTCTCCTAGTAAAACGACTTGTTGATTTTCCCGAAGCATCGTTTTTAACGCATCATTGACTGCTTGAACGAACGAAAGCGTCTTCGTCTTTACGATAGTTGTCATACGACTCCCCCTCCTTTCCAAGCAAAGTAAGCTTTTTTCTGCTCTTCAATCGTCCATGTTGGCTCAGCAAATACATGCTTAAACATATTTTCGGGATCAGCTTTTGGGAAGGACTCCATTTCACGAACAGCATGATCAATTTCCTGTGTAACTTCTTCTTGTACCTTTTTTGCCCATACTTCGTCGAACCAACCTTCATTTTTCATTAAGCGTTCAAGCCGTAAAATCGGGTCTGACTGTTCCCGTCTCTTTTCGCTTTCTTCTTGATTTCGGTATTTCGTCGGGTCATCTGCTGTTGTGTGAGCTCCGTAACGCCATGTAACGGCTTCAATTAACGTCGGTCCTTCACCGTTTCTTGCTCTCTCAAGCGCTTTTTTCGTTTCAAAGTACACAGCAAACACATCATTTCCATCGACACGAACACCGTATATATCATAGGCGAGCGCTTTTTGGGCGATGGTTTTCGATTTCATTTGGCGTGTGATGGGTACCGAAATCGCATATTGGTTGTTTTGGTTAAAAAATACAACTGGAGCATGAAAAACGCTCGCAAAATTTAATCCTTCATGAAAATCTCCTTCGGATGTTGCTCCATCACCGAAATACACAATTACTGCATTCGTTGTCCCTTTTCGTTTTTCTGCAAGCGCCGTCCCAGCAGCATGCGGAATTTGGGTAGCGATTGGTACACTTGGCGGCATAATTTTTTTCCCTTTCGGAGGAACACACCCTTCGTTTCGACCGTTCCAAAATAATAAAATGTTGGTTAACGAATGTCCAAATGTCATGGTCGCCCCATGATCGCGATAGGTAGGAAACATCCAATCTCCTTCCTCTAAGGCAAGGGCACTTCCTACTTGAGACGCTTCTTGTCCTTCATAAGGGGCATATGTTCCAATACGGCCTTGGCGCTGTAAACTTATACACTTTCTGTCAAACGTCCGTGTTCGTATTAAATGACGGTAAAATGTCATGGAAAGCTCTCTCGTAACATGATGACGCCATTCATCTACTACAACATTTCCGTAATGATCGATGACTTGAATAAGTGGAAATTGCTTTTCCATTCTGTCCCCTCTTTCTATTAAACTTATAGGCGAATATCCCATTTCGGTCGCTTTTTATGTGTAAAGAAGTTATTTCTTGATTTACGTAGCTCAATACGTTGTTCACAAAACCGATTCGCTGCCTCAACAGTTGTCATTCGCTCATTTTCTGCTTCTTTATAAATGTTAAGAAGGGTTGTGTAAATTCCTTTTGTTTTTTGTAATACGCGCTCTTTATTCGGTTCATATAATTCATCTGCTACTTGAATTAATCCACCCGCATTTACGATATAATCAGGAGCATATAAAATGCCTTTATTTTGAAGCATCTTGCCGTGACGGATATCTAATAGCTGGTTATTTGCCGACCCCACAATGGCTTTTACTCGAAACAAATCAATTGTGTCATCGTTAACGACATTTCCAAATGCACACGGAACAAATACATCTGCATCCGTTTTATAAATTTCTTCCCCTTTCACTACCTTTACCGTTGCCCCCAGTTCTTTTGCTCGCAATAACACTTTTTGAATCGCTTCATCATTTAAATCACAAACATATAAATCCGCTCCTTCTTCAAGAAGACGAATGGCAACTTTAGATCCGACTTTGCCGAGTCCTTGAATCGCGTAAGTTTTTCCTGCCAGTCCATCACTTCCAAAGACCACTTGATTGGTCGCTTGAATTCCGTAAATGACACCTAATGCTGTTGGGACAGACGAATCGCCGCTTCCCCCATATTCTTCACTGACACCAACAATACAGTTTGTTTCTTTTAATGCATGAACAAAATCATCTGGTGTGGTCCCCATGTCCGTTCCTGTATAAAACCTACCGTTTAACGATTCCACAAATTGACCAAATGCCCGGAACAATTCTGGAGTTTTATCTTTTTGTGGATCACCTATAATTACTGCTTTTCCACCACCAAAATCTACGTCTGCTGCTGCGCATTTATATGTCATCCCTTTTGATAGACGGAGTACATCAAACAAGGCATCGTCTACTGTTTTATAGGGTTGCATCCGACAGCCGCCTAGTGCTGGGCCAAGAGTTGTATTATGAATCGCAATAATCGCTTTTAATCCTGTTTTTTCATCGTTACAAAAAATCACTTGTTCATGCTCACTCATTAGAGAGAAAATATCCATGGATCCGTCTTTCGAAAGCGTTTTCATAGCGGTTTGCAACGATACCATCCTTTCTTGTTAAAACTAGAACCCCTATCTAAGACTTCTGAGTCAGAAGCATTTCTTTAATTTCTTGCTTTGGTAGGATGACTTGTTTTACTTCACCGATTCCTATTAAACGTTTTTTGTTTTTCGCCTCTACTTTTGTAATCACTACATTATCTTTCAATTCTGTTAAGGTAGCTGTAACTGTGACCACTTCTCCTTCTGTCGTGGGAGCAACGTGCTTCACACTCACTGCTGCTCCAATCCCTTCTTCGTTATCTTCTAAATATGGTAAAATAATTTTTCTTGAAGCCCATTCCATGTGATATACCATCGAAACGGTGGAATAGGCAGGATGGATTACATTTCCTTCAAATTGCGCAAACATCTCGGGTGTAACAATTGCCTCTACCGTCGCTGTTTGCCCCACTTCAATACCTGGTTTCATTCCATCTCCTCCTAAAATACAAAACACCAAATATAACATTGGTTTTACGTTATACTTTAATAATGTCATATAAATGAAGATTAAATTTAATAAAGTCACTATTAACTTAAAATAGCTCGATCACTTGCCATTTGTTCTCCACGAATTCGTTGAAATTCATGCAACAATTTTTCAACAGTTAGCTGTTTCTTTTCTTGTGCATTTACTTCAAAAATAATTTGTCCTTTATCCATCATAATAAGGCGATTGCCTAACTCAATGGCTTGTTGCATATTGTGCGTGACCATTAACGTCGTTAAATGGTATTTCTCGACAATGTCTTTTGTTAATTGGGTAATTAATTCGGCTCTAGAAGGGTCAAGGGCTGCTGTATGTTCATCTAAAAGTAGAATCTGTGGTTCGGTAAACGTAGCCATTAAAAGTGACAATGCTTGCCGCTCACCACCAGATAATAATCCTACTTTTGCATTTAAACGATTTTCTAAACCAAGATGGAGCGTTTGGAGGACTTCTCGAAAAAATTCTCTTCTTTTTTTGGTGACACCTCGCTTAAAAGTTCGGGAATTAATTCGGGAAAATGCGATTGCCAGGTTCTCTTCAATCGTCATACTCGGTGCCGTCCCTGCCATTGGATCTTGAAAAACTCTCCCAATATATCGGGAACGCTGATATTCTGGTAGATTTGTCACGTCATTTCCATCAATAAACACACTACCTTCATCCGGAAATAATACACCCGAAATTACGTTCATAAGCGTTGATTTTCCTGCCCCATTACTGCCGATAATCGTTACAAAATCTCCTTTATTTAACGTCAGGCTAACATTGTTAAGGGCTATTTTTTCATCAGGTGTTCCTTCATTAAACACTTTAAAGATCTGATTTAACTGCAACATGGCTTTCATCCTTTCCGCCTTCAACACGCAAGCGGTTTAATCTCTTTTTTTCCTTTTGTTTCTTTTCTTTATGACTGCGAATTAGTTGCGGTAAGATCAGCGCTAAAATCACAATAGATGCAGTGATGAGCTTCACGTCACCTGTCTCAAGAAATTGCGCACGCAATGCTAAACTTACAACAATCCGGTAGATGACAGCTCCCCCAATAACGGCAAGCGTTGCTCTTGCGATCGTTTTTGTTCCAAATAACGCTTCTCCAATAATGACGGAGGCTAAACCGATAATAATCATCCCAATTCCCATGCCGACATCAGCAAAAGCGCCGTACTGGGCAATTAACGCCCCACTAAAGGCCACCATAGCATTCGACAAGCCTAATCCTAAAATAATAAACATGTTTGTATTTGCCGAAAAGCTGCGAATCATTCGTTTATTATTACCGGTAGCTCGTAGTGCTAAGCCAATTTCAGTTTGCAAAAACCAATCAGTAAACCACTTAAATAACAATGTTACGATAATCATAATCGTGAGAATACCCCATGTTTTTGGCAACGAACCTTCGATTCCAATGATGGTTAATAAATGATTTAAAGCTGGGTCTATGTTAAGTACACTCCATGAATCCCGGATGGTAGTAAAAACGGTTTCCTCATTTAAAAGAGGAATATTCGATCTTCCCATAATTCGTAGATTGATGGAGTATAGTGCGATCATCATTAAGATTCCAGATAAAAGGGCGTTGATTTTACCTGCTGTATGAAGCAAACCGGTAATTGAACCTGCTACAAAACCGACAAGAAGAGCGGCAACAGTTGCCAAAAACGGATTCACTCCACTGACAATTAATGTTGCCGCTGTTGCTGCTCCAGTTACAAAACTTCCGTCTACTGTTAAATCAGGAAAGTCTAATATTCGAAAGGAAAGATAAACTCCTAGCGCCATAATGGCATAGATGACTCCTGATTCAATGGATCCGAAAATGGCTGTAAACAAAAACACTCATCCTTTCAGTCATTATTCAATAAATTCTGCTATCGTTTCCCAATCAGATTTGATTTCCACACCTTGGTTTTGAGCTGCAGTTTTGTTGATAACTAGTTTTAATTTTTGTGGGAATTGCGGTTTAATTTCTGAAGGTTTTTTCTCTCCTTTTAAAATGGAAACAGCCATTTCCCCTGCTTCATAACCGATATCATAATAGTCAAATCCATATGCTGCAAAACCGCCTCGCTTAAGTGAATCAAGCTCACCTGTAAATAACGGGATTTTATTGTCATTAGCCACGCTAACGACCGATTCAATTGCAGAAACCACTGTATTGTCAGTTATGATATAGAACACATCTGCTTTCCCTACTAACGATTCGGCAGCTTGTTTTACTTCTGCTGTAGTGGATACAGAAGCTTCAACGAATTGTAAATCGGTATTTTGGGCTGCTTCTTTCACTTTTTCAATCTGAGATACGGAGTTTTGTTCACCGGAGTTGTATATAAGACCAACCGTTGTGACATCCATTTGCTCGTGAATAAATTGAATCATTTTGCTAATCGCTTCTGGATGAGTGTCTGTTGTACCGGTAATATTTTCACCAGCTTGGTCCATCGAAGGAACTAACCCTGCACCGACTGGGTCTGTTACCGAAGTGAAGATGATCGGAATATCTTTTGTGGCATTTAAAGCACTTTGGGCACTTGGTGTAGAGTTCGCGAAGATGAGATCAACTTGGGCACTTACTAGGTTATTGGCAATTGTTTGGTTGTTATTCGGGTCTCCTTGCGCGTTTTGCACATCATATGTAACATTCTCGCCTTCCTTAAATCCCCCATCTGCTAATGCTTGCTTAAACCCTTTAAAAGCAGCATCTAGTGATGGGTGCTCAATAATTTGGGTAACACCAATAGTTACAGTTTTGCTGTCATTTCCAGCCTCGTCACTTGATTTTGCCGTTGAATCACTATTTCCACTACAACCTGAAACTGCTAACAAACTAATCAAAAACGGTACAGCAACTTTTTTCATGGATTTAAACATGAATATCCCCCTCTATTTCATTTTTATAAAATACTAGCAACAAAATGGTCTATTTTGTTGCTGATATAACAAAACAAAAAGTATTTGGAAACGTTTACAAAAAGGAGATTAAATTTAATGACATCACAATATTTTTAATAACGTAAAAATAACGTTATGTTAAATTTATATTATCAACCAAACATTCTGAAAGTCAATAATTTTCTAAAAATTTAATGAGTATAAAACTGATGAACAGAACGAATCGAATCGCCTCCTATTGTCTTCTCTTACGTACATTTAAGACGAGAGAACGACGTGTTCACGACAATTGGTCATTCCCTTGTAATGAATGAAATACATGATATAAATTCGTTGCTTTCTCCTTTGCTTCCTGCATAATGGTTTCAAGTAATTGTTTGACAGATGGCAAGTCGTTTATTAGACCAGAAATTTGTCCAGCATTGACAAATCCTTCTTCAAAATTTCCAGACAACGCCCCTAATCGATGATGATCTTCTGATGTATGTTCATTAAATTGCTCTAATGAAATCCCGCTTTTTTCGAACTCCAGTAATTTTTCTGCATATGGAGTTTTCATAATTCGTCGAACCCTTCCAACAGAGCGTCCTACAATAACCGTTTCATGTTCATTCGCATCTATGATTAGATTTTTATATTTTTCATGAAATGGAGCTTCTATTGTAGCAATAAATCGAGTTCCCATTTGAACTCCTTGGGCGCCAAGAGCAAATGCCGCCAATAAACCATATCCATCACCGATTCCACCAGCAGCGACGACTGGAACACCAACTGCCTTAACAATTTGAGGAACTAAAGTCATTGTCGTAAGCTCAAGGTTCGAATTAATACCAGCTGCTTCATAACCTTCCGCCACAATGATATCGGCACCTGCTTCTTCAGCTTTTTTAGCATGCTTCACAGAAGCCGTTACAGTGATCACTTTGATCCCTTCTTCGTGACAAGTAGGAATATATGGTGCTGGGTTTCCTGCTGAAAACGAAACAACAGGTACTTGATGTTTTAACACAAGTGAAAAAATTTCTTTAAAATTCGGTGTGACACTGATAGGAATATTCACTGCAAAAGGTTTATTTGTCTTTTTTTTCGTTTCAATAATCAAATGTTCCACTTCATCCGGTGACATCGTCCCTGCTCCAATCGTACCTAATCCACCTGCTTCAGAAATCGCACTTGTTAGTTGTGAGTTACTTATATTTCCCATTCCTCCTTGAATAATTGGATATTGAATGTTTAATAAAGAACAAACATGATTCATTAAATCCCCACCTCGTAAAAAATGTGTTATATTATACTTATCATAAAATTAACACAATTTTAGGGGGATGGGAATGATTTATACGTATAATGGGAAAACACCAAAAATCGATGATACCGTTTTTATCGCTCCAGGAGCACATATTATTGGTGATGTGACGATCGGAAAGGAATCGACGATTTGGTTTAACGCGGTCATCCGTGGAGATGAAGCTCCGATCGTCATTGGGGATCGATGCAGCATCCAAGACAATTCAACTTGCCATTTGTATGAAGGATATCCTTTATTGATTGAAGACGAGGTAACCGTAGGCCATAACGTCATTTTACATGGATGTACCATTCGGAAACGAACGATCATTGGTATGGGTTCAACTATTTTAGATGGGGCCGAAATCGGTGAAGAATGTATCATTGGGGCCAATACGCTAATACCACCAGGCAAAAAGATCCCTCCACGCTCACTCGTCGTAGGGTCTCCAGGACAAGTTGTCCGTGAAATGACGGAAAAAGATTTAGCGTTAATCCAGCTTTCAATAGATTCGTATGTCCAAAAAGGAAAAGAATATCTGCAACAGTTAGGAAAGAAATAAACGGTTCGAATTCGTTTGAAGCAAAAGAGCACTGCCTATTTTAGACAGTGCTCTCTATTCAATAATAAGTGGATGATCGAAAACGTTATAATCTTCGTCCTTTTTTTCCAGCTCGTTTCCGTCCGTAAATACCTCTTCAAAAAAACGGCTTGCCGGTTTAGCTAATTCTTTGTAATATTCACTAAACAGTGATGCGGCATGGCTACCCATCCATTTGTTTGGAAGTAGTTCTTCAGGAAGTCCAGGATCAACAAATAAAAACTTTCGATATTCATGAACGAGCTTTGTCCGTTCGACAAAGCACTCAGCATCTGACATTTCGCCCCGTTGAATTTTATTTTTATCAATAATAAATTTTTGACTGTAAATGGAAATAAATTCTTCATACTTCTCGTTGATCGCCTCTAAGTCCCAGCATTTCTCCACCAGCTGAGTATTTTGATGCGGACCATCATATTGTGCAATAAAAAAATCAACATATGGTTCAATATCGTATTTTTCAATTAAATCATACACTTGCTTTTCCAAATTATTTGGTGAAATCCAACAGCTATTGGAAATTGTCCCAAAACCACTCCAAACTAATTCTTTACGCAATTCGTCACGCAAATTACGTTTTTCTTCCGGTATGGTATAGATAAGAATTCGCCATTTTCCATCCCATTTTTCAGGGTGTAATTTATAAATCCGTTTGGCTGCTTCCTCTATACGTTTTACCCCACGTTCAGTCAGTGAATAGTAACTCTTATTTCCTCTTTTTTCTGCCTGTACCCATCCTTGTTTGCTCATTCGAGAGATAGCTGCGCGTACCGCTTGGTCGTTATGTCCAAATTCTTTAAGGAGGCGTATTAAACTTCCTATCCATATTTGATTACCATAATGTCGAATATAATCTCCATATATTGTAAAAATCATAGATCTTGTGTTCATACTCATGTTTGACACCCTTTTACCGACTAAAATAAATTTTCAGATTATTATAGTAGCAAATTTTTATATCAGATACAAGACGAACACTTGAAAAAATGTCAAATAATGTCGAATTTTTACATCACAGAAAACTATTATGATGTTATACGGTGAACAATAGAAAAGACTGACTCATATACAATCATCTCTTGAGCCAGTCCATTACTGCCTGAGATTAAATGCCCGCTTAACGTTCTTACTGGTGTTCCCAATTTTCAACGATTGTTGCAATTCCTTGTCCGACGCCAATACACATCGTTGCGAGCCCATATTGGACGTTTCGTTTTTTCATTTCATAAATTAGGGTTGTTAAAATACGGGCACCGCTAGCTCCTAAAGGATGACCAAAGGCAATGGCTCCACCGTTTACGTTTACAATTTCTGGATTAAACTCCAGCTGCTTTATACAGGCAATGCATTGTGATGCAAAAGCTTCATTGAGTTCCACTAAACCGATGTCAGTAATCGATAAATCGGCACGTTTTAACGCTTTTTGAGTCGCATAGATCGGACCAAGGCCCATTACCGCTGGCTCTAACCCAGCGACCGCCGACGTTTTATATTTCACTAACGGTATCATCCTAAGTTCTTTTGCTTTTTCGACGCTCATGAGAAGCAAAGCGGATGCCCCGTCGTTAATACCAGACGCGTTTCCTGCTGTTACTGTACCGTTTTCAAACAATGGGGGCAGTTTAGAGAGTTTTTCCATCGTAGTATTCGGGCGAGGATGTTCGTCTTTATCAACGACGATAAGGTTTCCTTTGCGGTCGTGAAAACTAACAGCAACTAATTCTTCAGAAAAACGATTTTGTTCCAGCGCCCGTTTGGCCTTCATTTGGCTTTCATATGCAAATTGATCTTGCTCTTCCCTTGAAATACCATATCTTTTCGCCACATTTTCCGCGGTTTCCGGCATGCTATCGGTTCCATACATTTCTTTTAGCTTAGGATTAATGAAACGCCAACCGATTGTTGTATCATACATTTCCATGTTTCCACGAGGAAAATCATCGCTCGGTTTTGCCATGACATATGGTGCTCGTGTCATGCTTTCCGTTCCCCCGGCGATGACGATGTCGGCCTCACCTGTCATAATCAAACGTGCGGCATAGTTCACTGCATCGAGACCAGACCCGCATAAGCGGTTAATCGTCGTGCCCGCCACTTCTACCGGTAATCCTGCTAAAAGCGCTGACATTCTGGCCACATTACGATTGTCTTCTCCGGCTTGATTGGCGTTCCCGAGAACCACTTCCTCAATTTGCTTTACAGGAACGTTTGGATTACGTTCGATTAACTTTTTTATGACAACTGCCCCTAAATCATCCGGACGAACATCTTTCAGTGCCCCTTTATATCTTCCAATCGGTGTTCGTACCGCATCAACAATCACTACTTCCCGCATCTTATTCTCCCATCCCTTTCTGTACTCAATGTCCTATTTACTTAATCGTTTTTGTTCGTATAATCGTACACACCTCTTCCGGTTTTGCGACCGAGGCGTCCGGCTTTTACATATTGCTCTAATAGTGGAGCTGGCCGATACTTTTCCCCTAATTTTTCATGTAAATATTTTAAGTTGTTCAAACGAGTATCCAGTCCAACCAGGTCTGCTAGTTCAAATGGACCCATCGGATAGTTTAAGCCAAGCTTGATCGCTTTATCGATTTCTTCCGGTGTTCCAATGCCTTCTTGTAACATATAAAACGCCTCATTTCCGACTAATGCGCTAATTCGACTTGTGACAAACCCTGGAAATTCATTTACAACGACTGTTTCTTTTCCCATTTGTTCAGCCACTTGTTGAATGACTTCCGCTGTTTCATCACTTGTCTCTAAACCACGAATAATTTCCACAAGCTTCATTTTATGAACGGGGTTAAAAAAGTGCATCGCAATTACTTTCTCCGGACGGTTCGTAAAAGAAGCAATTTCAGTTGGACTCATCGTGGATGTATTCGTCGCAAAATAACAATCCTCTTTTGCATGTTTGTCGATTGTTTCAAAAACGTTTTTCTTAATTTCTAATTTTTCGGGTACGGCTTCAATGATTAAGTCGGCTTCTTTTGCCGCTTGTACTATATCAGTTGTATAAAGAAGTCGGCTCTCGGCTTCTGTTCGCAACGCTTCGGTCATTTTCCCTCGTGCCACGCCTTTTTCGAAGATCTTCGTAATTTCCTGTTTGGCACTTGATAACTGTTCCTCTTTAATATCTACCAGTGTTGTATGAAATCCTCCAACCGTGCTGACATAGGCGATTCCCCTTCCCATGACGCCGGACCCAATCACCACGATATTTTTAATCATGTACTACTCCCCCTTGTTCACGACTGTTTTTTAACTCTTCTGTATGATTTGTCATGCTTTTAAATGATTTATAAAGAAATACGAGCACCCATCCGCAGATGAAAGTGCTCGTATGAAACTGTTTACAAGCCAAATGGATTGAGCGGACGGCTTCCATAATAAGAAATGATGCTTTTTGTCTCTGTATACAAGTCAAGCGTTTCAATGCATAGCTCTCGGCCGAACCCCGATTGCTTATAGCCACCAAATGGTGTTCCAGGGAACGCTGAGAATGGACTGTTAATCATGACGATGCCCGCTTGAATTTGTTAAGCGACACGAAGAGCCCGTCCGTGGTCTTTTGTCCAAATCGCTGAACCTAGCCCATACTGACTGTCGTTCGCTAGCTTAATCACTTCTTTTTCATCGCAAAATTTCATCACAACAACGACAGGCCCAAAAATTTCTTCTTTAACGACTTTCATGTTTTGGTTTACATCCGTAATAATGGTTGGTTCATACCAGTAACCGTTTTCAAACCCTTCCACCTTCGCTTCTTTTCCGCCTGTTACAATGGTCGCACCATCTTCAACAGCTGACTTGACATAACTGTCAATAACATCAAGCTGCTCGCGGCTAATAATGGCACCGACATGCGTGCTTTCTTCAAACGGATTACCAAGCTTTAATTTTTTTGTCTTTTCTACAAACTTTTCTAAAAATTGATCATAAATGTTCTCATGCACGTACAAACGGGAACGCGCTTCACACGACTGACCGGTATTGTAAAAAATACCAAACAATGAACCATCTACCGCTGCATCAAGGTCCGCATCTTCGAAAATAATGTTTGGAGATTTCCCGCCAAGTTCGAGGGTTACACGCTTTAACGTTGATGACGCTTTTTCCATAATATTTTTGCCAACTGGAGTGGATCCGGTAAATGCGACTTTATCAACAAGCGAATGTTCAACTAAATAATTTCCGACCTCAGAACCCGAACCAGTAACGACATTGACCACCCCTTCTGGTACACCTGCTTCATGACAAATTTCTGCAAGGACAATACACGTCAACGGAGTAAGAGAAGCAGGTTTCACGACAACGGAGCAGCCAACTGCAATCGCTGGGGCAATTTTCCACGCTGCCATCATTAATGGATAGTTCCATGGAATAATTTGGGCACATACACCGACAGGTTCCTTTTCCGTAAAGTTATGAAACGCCCCCGGCATAGGATTCACCGCCCCACGGTGACTGACAATCGCACTTGCATAAAACTCAAAATCTTCAATCGCTTGCATGACTTGTCCTTGAGCTGCCGTTAAGGACTTTCCTGTGTCTAAAATCTCTAATTCTACTAGTTCAATAAAACGGGAACGCATAATTGAGGCAATTTTGTTTAACACTCGAGCTCGTTTATTTACAGGGAAACGTCTCCATTTTCCATAATTAAAAGCAGCTCTGGCCGCTTGTACCGCCCGCTCTACATCTTCTTTTGTTCCTTTTGCCACTTTAGCGACAGGTTCTCCCGTTGCCGGATTTATCGTGACATACGTATCACCAGAGGAAGACTCCACACGCTCGCCGTTTATAATCAGATGATACATCTCTCGCTTCATTTCAAGCTTTTCCATTTTTTGATCTTTTACAGTGGCCATTAACAGACACTCCTTTTTCTTTATTTACCTAGAAATAAAGCCTTTCGCTTTTCAAAAAACGCACGAACTCCTTCTCGGTGGTCGTGCGTAAGTCCTGCAATCCGTTGTCCATACGCTTCTTTTTCCAGATACTCGTCAAACGATAAATGCCAGCTTTCACTTAAAGCTCGTTTAATCAATCCAATTGCTTTTGTCGGCATTTGAGCAAGCTTTTCCGCAAATGAACGAACTTCTTCATTCCATGTTTCGGTTGAAATGATTTTTGTAACAAGTCCCAACTCTTTCGCTTCCTTTGCGGTTACTTTTTCACCAAACACCGCAAGCTCAAGAGCTTTGGCATGCCCAACTAAGCGCGGTAAATAATACAGATTTCCTGCATCCGGTATTAGTCCTACATGAATAAACGCTTCTATGAAGCTTGCTTTTTCTGACGCAAGGCGAAAATCACATGCTAGTGCAAGGCTCATACCGGCTCCAGCAGCCACACCATTAACAGCGGCAATCGTCGGTTTTTCGATACGATATAACTGTTTCATCATCGGCATATATCGCTTGCGAAGGACTTCACCGTGATCAAGCCCCTCATTCACACTTCCGAGGTCTTCCCCTGAACAAAAGGCTCTTCCAGCTCCCGTGATCACCAGACAACGCACTGATTCATCATGGTTTGCATCCTTAATGGCTTTCGTGATTTCTTTGTTCATTTGCTCAGTAAATGCATTTAACTTATCTGGACGGTTGAGCGTTAAGTAGGCCACACCATTTTGAACTTCAAAAAGGATTGTTTCGTACAATTGAGCTGTCCCCCCTTTACTTTCCTTGAAAGTTAGGTTTTCGTTTTTCTATAAATGCTTTCATGCCTTCCTTTTGATCCTCTGAAGAGAACAGCAAGTAGAAGTTCTTTCGTTCAAATTGCATCCCTTCATACAGAGGATAGTCAACGGCTTTATGTACAGCCTCTTTGATTAGACGAAGGGATAAAGGAGGCTGAAGAACTAGTTTTTTTGCAAATTTTATTGTTTCTTCTAATAAAAGTTCAGGGGCGACCACTCGATTGACAATGCCATATTCATACGCTTTTTTCGCTGACATTCGTTCACCTGTCCAAAGCCATTCAAGCGCTCTCGTTTTACCAATCAGTTTTGTCAATCGCTGTGTTCCACCTGCCCCTGGCATGACCCCAAGATTAACTTCTGGGAATCCGAACTCGGCAGTTTCAGATGCAAACAACACATCGCAACAAAGCGCAAGTTCAAAGCCGCCTCCTAAGGCAAATCCATGGACAGCACCAATGATTGGTTTTTTAATGAGAGACATGCGGTCCCATTCTGCAAATTGGTTCAATAACTCTAACGAAATGGAAGTGTCATTCGCCATTTCATCTATATCTGCACCGGCAGCAAATGCACGTCCGCGTCCCGTTAAGACGATCACACTTACCTCATCACTTCGATCCAATGTCTCCATCGCCGTGAGAATTTCTGTCACCATTGAACGATTGAGTGCGTTTAAAACGTTGGGACGATTTAACTCAATGAGCGCAACTTTTTCTTCTACTTTTGTGTGGATATACTGAAACTCACTCATTTTCTACTTCCTCACCAATCATTAATGTCACTAAATCTCCTGCAAATGACATTAAGTCTTTTCCAGAAGCCTTTGCTTCACTTGTTTTCATCGCTTCCCTTAATGCTTCATGGCTGTCATAATACATTTCACATAAAAGGTAATAGTCACTTTCACCACCCATTGGTGTACCAACGATTTTCGTTACTTCCATTTTGCGAAGCCCTGGGATTTTCGCTGTAATTGGTGCGTGTGTGTTGAAATAATGTTCATCAAATTTCTCCTTATCTTTTGGCTGTTTGTAAAGAGCAATCATTTTTACCATGGTATCTTCTCCTTTTCTTTTTAATTGGCTCTAACCTAAAATTTCTGTGGATAACTTTTACTGTTATTTCATTCATCGATGTGCTAATGGCAATTTGTATTTCGCTTGTGGCGGACGCTTTCCGCGGGCAAGCCGCTTCCCCTCGCTACGCTCAAGTAACGGTCTTGCGGCTTCTTGTTCCCGCTGGAGTCGCCGCCGTGTGAATCACTTGCTAAAAATCAACATTGACATTTAACATAGCCTTTTAATTAAATGTAGAAACTGGTTTTAAAGCTTCAAATGGATTTTTACATTGCTTGCAATATAAAATGCTTCGACAGGCAGTTGGACCGAATAAGTTTTCCAATGTCGTATAAGTGGAACCGCAATAGGGACAGTCGACATACCATTCACCATTTGGTCCCCTTTGCTTCGGTGGAGGAGCGATTCCGAATTCCTTCAACCGCTCACGGCCCCGATCGGTAATACGGTCCGATGTCCATGGAGGATGGTATATAAATTCAACGGTGCAATGACAAATCCCGTCTATATTTATGACAGCATTTTCAACATTATTCCGAATAATATCAAGTGCTGGACAACCAATAAATGTCGGAAGGAGTTTGATTATAACTTCGTGATCATTCACAGTTACGTCTTCAACCATTCCTAAATCGACAATGCTAACCGAATCGATTTCAGGGTCTTGCACGGTGTCCAGCAATTCATAAACTTTCTGTTTAATAGAAGTCATAGACACCCTTCTTTCGCTGTAAGTTTCCAAGATTACCAGGTTGCTTGTGAATCTAAATGATATACTTCTGATAGCGTGGCAATCGCTGTATCTAAATCAGATGTATGCACACCATTTCGTCCGTTTCCACGCTTCATTCCAAAGTTAGGCGGTAAATTTAGCTTCGTCTGTTCAAAAATTGGTTGCATCTGCTGAATCCACCGGTGAGTTAATACTTCTTCACTGTCAATCAACCCAAATTCGACCATTTTGCTTCCTTGATCACCAAGCGTCAAAACTCCAGCAAAATCATCAAACACTTTTTGAATTGCCTTTTTCATTCGTTCACGTGCTTCTCCATTGGCATTCACAAGCTGGATAAACCATGTTTTCCAATGCAATAGATGATAATAAAGTTCCATTTCTACTTTGACAGCTACTTCTTGAAGGGGGACATACGAGCATTTTTTTAACGATTCCATCCGTACCTTTTTGGCTTGTGTGTAAAAATAATTTCTTACAACCGCAAATGCCCAGTCGTAATACGGTTCTTCTAAGTAATGTCCAGGTCCATTTACTTCTTCAAGCAAAATCGCATTCCTACGCTCCGATGATTTTCGTCCGTGAGCTAACTCATCTGCAGTTCCAACACCGATTTCCTCAAGAAGCTGATAAAACATAGCCGCATGCCCCATCATATCTTGACTAATGGAGGAAAAAGCGACGTCTTCTTCGATATGTGGAGCTAATCCAAGCCATTCTGAACCTCGATAGGCAATGATAAAATCATCATCCGCTAGTTGAAAAAGTAATTCAATCAGTGTTGCTTTAAAATCTGGGTATTGATTTAACTCTTGTGCCGTATTCACTTTCATCGCTTAATCTCGCCCTTCCATGAGAGAATCTCTTTCTCATCTAGTATTTCTTGTTCGTATTGGCGCCATTTTTTCTTTAAATATCCATATCCTTTCGTTGTACGGTAATCTTTGTTATCTAACCGTTGTAAGGCTACTTTTTCTTCCCGAGACATTTGACGAATATCCGAACGCTTCACCACCCAAATGTCGGATACTGGTTCGCGTCGCATAAAATTTTCTTGGGCCATAATTAAAGCAATGTCATGATTGGGAGCAAGTAAGCTAAATTGATGCTGAAGCGGAGCGGTATCTCTTTTTCGGCTAAATACTTCAAACACTTGATAAAAATCATCCGTACGTTTCAAAACGATCCCCTCCCTTCATATTACATCGCTACTTGTTTTTGACTTAACGCTTCCCGTACCCAAGCGTTATGTTTAAAAGATATTTCTCTTAAGCGGAGACGTTCTTTCGATTTTGGACCATTGTTTCGAATAATTTCCTTAAATTTACTCCAATCTGGCTGCTGATAAACCCATTTACCTTGTTCTTGGTCAAAATACATCGTCTCATCCGGAAGTTTTAACCCAAGCGCTAAAATTCGAGGAACATATTTCGTAAAAAAGTCTTGCCGCAATTCTTCATTGGTTTTTGTGCGAATTCGGTATTTAATCGTGATGTCTTGCTTGGATGTTCCGGTAGTTGAAGCGCTTTCAGGACCAAAAAACATAAGCAACGCCTCCCACCAACGGTTCAAAGCATCTTGGAGCATCGCTCGTTGTTTTTCCGTACCTTCAGCAAGGGCCAAAATAATTGATTCCCCATGCTGTGCATGAAATACTTCTTCTGCACATATACGTTTTAGCGCTCGCGCATACGGACCATAGGAAGCATCAAGCATATTCGTTTGGGTAATGATAGCAGCTCCATCGACGAGCCATCCAATTAATCCCGCATCTCCCCAAGTAGGTGCTGGCATATGGAACACGTTATGAAACTTCAAATCTCCTTTAAATAAATCTTGCATAAGATCTTCTCGATTTTTTCCAAGCGGTCTCATTAAATCCTCTGCCACCCGAAGTAGAAGCTGGCCATGGCCCATTTCGTCCTGAACTTTCGCCATAATACCTAACTTTCTTCGTAAAGACGGAGCTTTCGGAACCCATTCTTTTTCTGGAAGCGCTCCCATTATTTCGCTGATGGCATGCATGGAAATTAGCTTAATTAAGGCCATTCGATAATCGTCTGGCATCCAATCGTCCGCTTCAATTTTTTCTCCCGCTTGAATCCTTTCCATAAACCGCTCATTCTTTTCATCGTTTGATAACCGATCAAATGACACTGTCAATGTCAATTTCATCAACTCCATTTTATATAACGTTTATTTAACGTAATTATAAAATAACGTAACAAGTATATCAATAATAAATATTTAGATAATTCAAAATTTATTGGTTTACTTTTAGTTGATTTCGTAGATCGACTACTCGGATCGCTTTTCCTTGTGAACGTGGGATCGACTTTGGTTCATGAACGTTCACATCAATCGATATGAAACAATAGGTTTTTAATAGATGTTGAATATTTTTTTTCAATTGATGGACACGCTCATCCTGTAAATTGCCATTAATTGCTGCAAAAAACGGTTCGTTCACCTCTACTTGTAACTGGACGGCGTCTAAACTTCCTTTACGAACCAAATGAATTTGATAATGCGGAGCCAACTCTTCCACCGTCAATAAATATTGTTCAATCTCAGAAGGAAACACATTGACGCCACGAATAATTAACATATCATCTACTCTACCTTTGACGCGTGACATTCTTGTGGTCGTCCGGCCGCATTGACATGGTTCTCTTGTGATCGAAGCAATGTCACCTGTTCGATATCGAATCACTGGAAACGCTTCTTTTGTTAAGCTAGTAAAAACTAATTCTCCTTCTTCTCCTTCAGGGACTGGTTCGAGCGTATTCGGATTAACAACTTCGACTAAGAAATGATCTTCTGCGATATGGAGACCGTCTTGTACTTCATGGCATTCCATAGCAACCCCTGGTCCAATGACCTCGCTTAAGCCATATATGTCACACGCTTTTATATCAAAGAGTTCTTCTAATGTCAGACGCATTTCTTCTGACCATGGCTCAGCACCAAAAATACCGTAGTTTATCGATGTGGATTTCGGATCTTTACCAAGTTCTCGCATTCGTTCTGCTATATTTAACATATACGAAGGGGTGCACGAGATAACTGTTGGCTTAAAATCTTCAATCATCATAATTTGTCGATCAGTATTTCCACCGGACATCGGTACGGTGACCATTCCTAGTCGTTCCCCACCGTAATGCAAACCAAGTCCTCCGGTAAATAAACCGTACCCATACGCATTATGAAGAATTTGTCCCGGCTCTCCACCGGCGATGGAAATGGCACGGGCCACCACTTCTGACCAATGGTCAATATCGTTTTTCGTATAAGCAACAACTGTCGGTTTGCCGCTTGTTCCACTTGAGGCGTGAATTCGAACACAATCTTTTAACGGTACGGCTAGAAGGTCAAATGGGTAGTGATTACGTAAATCTTTTTTTGTGGTGAAAGGGAGCCTTTGCAAGTCTTCAAGAGAGGAGATATCATCTGGAGTTATCTGTAGCTGGGTAAATTGCCTTTGGTAAAACGGAACATTCTCATATACGTGCTTAACCGTTTCCTGCAACCGTCGTAATTGCAGCTTCTCCATTTCTTCCCTTGAACATGTTTCAATTTCGTGTAAAATCATTTCCCTCATCCCCCTAACTTTTTATGACGTTTTTTTAACGGTATAAAAATATAAATCATATTTATGATTAAAATATATTTAACATTCAGAATTGTCAATGATTAATTATTATTATTTCCATCTTTTTTCATTTCCAAGACCATTTCTCCTATATATTTCAAATAAAAAACACCCTCGAATATACGAGGATGTCATTCCAATTCAATTACCAGTTTATAAAAACATAAATCCGAAAATCCGTTAATTTTACTCTTCTTTCAAAGGAAGTGTAATCGTCAATGTCGTTCCTTTATTTACAGCACTATCAATTTCTAGCGTTCCATTCATCGTTTGAATAATTTTTAATGCGACCATTGTCCCTAATCCGGTTCCTTTTTCTTTCGTGCTAAAGTACGGTTCGCCGTAGCGGCTGATTTGCTCTGGTGTCATTCCAATACCGGTGTCTTTAATTTTTATAACGATGTGATCATCGATAAGGTATGATAAAATGGTTAGTTCACCGCCATTTGGCATCGCTTCGACCGCATTTTTGACTAAGTTTAAGAAACATTGCTGGAAATATTGGATACTGCCGATCGTACATCCTGAATGTACATCAGAAGAAATGGTAATGGAGTTCATATTCGCTAATGGCCGAACGATATCAACGACTTTTTTTAATTCTCGGTCAACATCAATTGTTTCAATTTTTTCCGGTGCTGGTTTGGCAAAAGTTAAGTAATCATCGATGATTAACTTCGCTCTGTTTAATTCTTCAAGCGCAATATGAATATATTGATCTTTTATTTCTTTCGATAAGCTGGGAGATCTAAGAAGCTGCATAAACCCTTGAACAACCGTTAATGGATTACGTACTTCATGCGAGATACTGGCAGCCAACTGACTGACAATTTCCATTTTCTCAACCTTTATTAATTTTGTACGCATCATCATTGCTTCACTTAACAATTCGATAATATAAATAAGAAATAAAATAGCAATGGTAGGAACAATGATAAAATCAATAATGTATGTATCGGTTACTTGAAAGTCTGAAATAACAACGGCAATAATTGTTGAGAGAATCGCAAGGAAAAAGGTAATCATCGGGGCCATGACAAGCTTCTGTGACCTGTTAAGTTGATTATATGTACGTGAATATATCGCACAAACGATCAACATTGTGATATAAATCACGACAGTAATATAGTTATACCCGTAAAAGACAAACCTCACAATCAATAAAATCATTAACAAAGGAAGCCCGACCGTCCATCCTCCGTTAAGGGTACCAATGATAAAAGGGAGTTGTCGTAAATCGTGAACACAATTAGGGGCAATATAAATTGGAAATCTCATACACAAGATGAGAGGGACACTTAAGCAAACGACCATCAGAAGCTGTCGATAATGTCTATATTTCTGAAACAAAGAAACATGATCTATTAAAAAATAATAAACAAAAATACTCACTAAAATATAAAACAGGTCATTGAGGACATTTTGATTAATGAAAATAAAATCCATAGCTTATCCCTCGAAAGTTTTAACATAATGATTTAATTATACATGATTTACTTTCAAAATTGTGTCCGTCCCTATTATTATTTCGAAATCATCTTGAATAAAAAGGCGGTTTGTTTTTTTCTATGAAACCCATACCGTTTCTCGAGCGTACTTACCAATAAACTATTTGTTTAAGTTAACGGCTTTTAAGTTTCGCTTAAGATTTCATTCCTAAAATCGCAACGATTATTATTGATAATAACACACTCAACAACAAAGATATAATCCAATGTCTCTGGTAACGTCAAGAATTTTGTGTAAGGTTCTATAGAGTATCCTCAGATTATGCTTTATTTGATAATAAATTCATTTATCTGTTTC